>JAQGMX010000432.1 GCA_028292145.1 Variovorax sp. | reverse complement strand
CGCACGGCCAACAACAAGATCCGCTACAACGGCGCCGTGCCGATGTGCGGCGTGCTGGGCGACACCGAGCTGTTCGACTATTTCACCGCCTACCAGCTCGCAGCACAGAAGGAAGCCGGCATCCCGGCTACCAGCTGGCCGGTTACGAACTGGACCGATATCCAGCCGCAGGTCATCAGCAAGCTGTTCTCCAGCTTCCCGATAGCTCCCACGCCAGCCGCAGCCGCGGTGCCGACCGCGCAAGGCCAGCAACTGAAGACGATCGTGCAAAACCTGACGGGCGGCGCCCGGCCGCTGTTCGATGTCGGTTATGCGGGTCCGCTGCAAAACACCGTGTGGGGCACCTTCGGCAGCGATGGCACCATCACGGGCATCCTGAACGAGCGCGTCGTCTCGACGGTAAACACGGTCTACCAGCTCGATAACAACCCGGCAGTCAGCGCCGCAGAGCAGTCATACACCAACTCGACTCTCAAGGTCGCGCCGGTCGCCGACGCCAACCGCCTGCGCACCGACGGCTTGCGCTGGGTGCCCAAGACCAATGCGATCATCAGCGTGCCTGTCGTGACGATCCACACCCTGGGCGACATGTACGTGCCGTTCAGCATGGAACAGATTTACAAGCGTCGGGCGGACCAACAGGGTACGTCCAACTTGCTGGTGCAGCGTGCGATCCGCGGCGTGAGCCATTGCGACTTCACGTTCAACGAGCAGGCAGCGGCATTCGACGCGATGGTGAACTGGGAACAGAAAGGCATCAAACCTGCAGGCGACGACGTCCTGACGCCGGCAACCGTGGCCGATCCGAAGTACGGCTGCAAGTTCAGCGACAACAATTTCACCCAGGATGACAGTACTGCGCTCCAAAACGTCCGTAAGAACACCGCAATCATCCCTTCCTGCAGCTAGGGCCCGGTGCTTGCTATTTATGAATCGGATGTCTGATATCTGAACGGGCAATTGGCTTTATTTTCCATTAGCCAACATAATCCGCCTGTCTCCTCTATCTCCTCATGGGAATAGATTCAAGCCCGCCTTAACAGCGGGCTTTTTTTAATTCCGGTACGCTGATGCCGCATCGAGCGCCGCGCAAGGTGCGGATGTAAGATGACTGGTGGAATTGAAAGCCGACGGATGTTGTCAGCCAACCACAAAATGATGCTGAGGCATATCACGAGCAGCCCCTGAATCTGACGTCATTTGCTGACGCAGCATGCATGACGGTCTATCATGCGGGTCGACTACGGAACCTGCAGGTTGAATTCCGACCTAACGACCTTACCTTCTATCCTTACCGCCATGCCTGCGACGCCGGTGGCCCAGACCGGGCTTCCGGCATTCCATAAAGCGCAAGCCTTGTCCGACCTGATATCGACGCAATGAAAAATACCGCTAAAACACTGACCCTGTCCGCAAAACCCGTGAAGCCGGCCGCCAATGCCAAGGCACAACCGAAAGCCACGCTGGTCGAACCGCTCGATCCGGCCCAGGCCGCAGCACCGGTCACGGTGGTCAGGAAGCGTACGCGTGTCGTTGCGAAGCCGGGCGAGGTGGAAGCGCCGCAAGCCGAGGCTGCCGAACAGGCCGCCAGCCAGCCGCGTGCAGCCGCGGTCAAGAAAGTCGTCGTCAAGCCGCAGGCGCAGCCTGTCGCCGAAGTGCGCGCCACGGCTCCGGCAGTCAGCCAGACGACCGACGCCGCCGCGCTGGCCGCGATCGACACGTCAGGCTACGTCCTGCCGTCGGTCAAGGTGCCGGGCAGGCGCGGCCGCAAGCCGTCCGAATTCACGCCCGAGAACGACGAAGTGGCGGCGCTCAATGCCGTCGAGCGCGCCGAGCTGAAGGCGGCCAGCAAGGCCAAGGACCGCAAGAAGGCCGGCAAGGAGCCGGTCGAAGGCGCGACCGAAGAGGAAATCCAGCATCGCCTGCAGCAGATCCGCACGCTGATCAACCTGGGCAAGGAGCGCGGTTTCCTGACCTACGCGGAGATCAATGACCACCTGCCCACCAATGTCGGCGACACCGAAGCGATCGAAAGCATGATCGGCACGTTCAACGACATGGGCATTGCGATCTACGAGCGCGCGCCCGACGCCGAAACGCTGCTGCTGTCGGACAACGTGGCCACTGTCGCCAGCGATGACGAAGCCGAGGCTGCCGCGGCCACCGCGCTGTCCACCGTCGATTCCGACTTTGGCCGCACCACCGACCCGGTGCGGATGTACATGCGTGAAATGGGCGCGGTGCCGCTGCTCACGCGCGACGGCGAGATCGAGATCGCCAAGCGCATCGAAGGCGGCCTGCGGGACATGATCCAGGAGATCTCGGCCTGCCCGACCACCATTGCCGAAATCCTGGCTGCCGCCGAGCGCCTGGAAAAGGACGAGATCAAGGTCGACGACATCGTCGACGACCTGGTCGACCTGTCCAGCGGCGACGATGCGGCGCAGACTGCCAGCGCGGCCAGCGACGACGAGGACGATGAAGAAGACGAGGATGCGCTGGAAGACGAGGAAGAGGAAACCGAAGCCGCGACCACCAGCGTTGGCGGCGCGTCCACCTTCTCCGGCGAACAGCTGACCCAGCTGCGCAAGAGCGTGCTGGAAAAGTTCGCAACCATCCGCACCCAGTTCGACAAGCTCAACCGCGCCGCCGCCAAGGAAGGCTACGGCTCGCCGGCGTATGCGAAGGCGCAGGACATCATCTCGCACGAACTGCTGGGCATGCGCTTCACCGCCAAGACCGTGGAAGCGCTGTGCGACACGTTGCGTTCGCAGGTCGATGAAGTGCGCCATATCGAAAAGCAGATCCTGGCCCTGGCCGTGGACCGCTGCAACATGCCGCGCCTGCATTTCATCAAGGTCTTCCCCGGCAACGAGACCAACCTCGACTGGGTCGACGGCGAAGTCAACGGCGGCCATGCGTACAGCGTGGTGCTGGCGCGTAACGTGCCGGCCATCAAGGAACTGCAGACCAAGCTGGTCGCGCTGCAGGAGC
>JAQGMX010000431.1 GCA_028292145.1 Variovorax sp. | reverse complement strand
CGACGGCATCCTGATCGCCTCGGCTTTCATCGCGGACATCCGGCTCGGCATGGTCGCGGCATTGGCGGTGCTTGCGCACGAGGTGCCGCACCATATCGGGGATCTGATCGTGCTGCGCCAGACTTCGTCGGACTCGCGCGCCGCACTCGTCAAGGTATCGCTGGCCGGGACGATGACCGTGCTGGGCGGGGTGGTCGGCTGGTGGCTGGTCGATCAGCTCCACGGTCTGCTGCCGTATTTCCTGGTGTTGGCCGGCAGCAGCTTCGTCTATGTGGCGCTCGCCGACCTGATACCGCAGCTACAGAAGCAGTTGCCCGCGCGGCAGACGGCAGCGCAGATCGCGTGGCTGATCGCAGGAATTGCGCTGGTCACGGTCGTGAGCCAGCTCGCGCATGCGGGGCACGATCACGAAAGCGGTCACGACCACGGCGCGCATGACGCGCACACGCAGACCCGGACGCAGGCGATTTCCGACGCGAATGCGGCCTGATGGGCGTTGCAACCCGGTCGGATGAGGTGCAGCATGCATCATCATTCATCCATTCGGACTACGTCACGATTTTTAGGACCATCGCCATGAATTCTCCAGACCCAACCCTCCGCGCCGGCGCGTTTTCGCCAGAGGATGACGACAACGAAAGTCCGCTGGGCGACGGTTTCGATGCGCCGGAGAGTTCCGCCCCCGAAGAACTGGAAGACGAAACCGGCATCGACCTGACCGATGCCAGCGATCTTGACGCCGACAACGTGACTGCCGACGAGGAGCAGGCTCGGGTCGTTCAGGCACCCGACTGATCCGATTATTCCGTCAGGGCTGTGGGCCCTGACGTGATGGCAAGCCCGGCGTGTTGCTCCAGGCGCTCCAGCTCCCTGCATACAAGGCGGTCGGCGCAAAACCCGCAATCTGCATTGCCAGCAAGTTCGGAACGGCGCTGACGCCGCTTCCGCATTGGTGCACCACCGTCGACGGATCGCGATTCCCGAGCAGCGCTTCGAACTCGGCGCGCAACTGCGCGGCCGGTTTGAATTTACCGTCAGGACCGAGGTTTTCGCTGAAAGGGCGGTTCAGCGCGCCAGGAATGTGACCAGCGATCGGGTCCAGAGGCTCCACTTCGCCGCGATAGCGAGCGCTGGCGCGTGCGTCGACTACGGTCTGCCCAGGCTGATCGAGCCGTTTGGCAACGTCATCGGTGCTTACCAGCTTCACCAGCGAATCGCCGGCGACAAAGTTGGACTGGAAATGACCGGGTTCTTCCTGGTCGGTCAGCGGGCCTCCGGCACTTTCCCAGGCTTGAAGTCCACCGTCGAGCACGGCCACTGCGTCGTGGCCCATCCACTTCAGCATCCACCACAGGCGGCCACAGTAGTTGGCGCCGTTGCGGTCGTAGACGACAGCCTGCATGTCGTTCCGAAAACCGACGCTCGACAGCCACTTGGCGAACCTCTCCCGGGTCGGCAACGGGTGGCGTCCGCCCGATCCAGGCAGGCTTTCGTCCTTCGCGACCAGCACGCCGTGCTTGCCTGGAGCGCCGTGGCGGGCGCTCAGATCGGTGTCGAGGTTCGCATAGACGGCGCCGGGAATGTGCGACGCCGCGTACTGCGCCTGGCCGGACGCCGGCTTCATGAGGTCGAACGTGCAGTCGAAGACCATCGCCGGCGTTCCTGCGGTCTGGAGCGACTGGAGTTCTTCGGCGGAAATCAGCGTGGTGTACATGCGTTGCTCCTGATGTTGGCTAGTGTTCTTCGGCCGGCGCTTTCGGTAACGATCGTTGTCGCAGAACGGTGGCGGCGACACCGCTCGCGATGATCAGCGCCATCCCGGCAATGCTGCCGGCGTCAATGCGGTCACCGAACAGTGCGACGCCGTAGATCGCCGAGAAAATGATGCCGGAATACTGGAGGTTTGCAACCAGCAACGTGCCGCCTGCCGTCTTCGCCGTCGAGTAGGCGCGCGTCATGCAAAGTTGGCCCAAGGCAGCCAACACGCCGACCGGCAACAGCCAGACCGTGTGGCCCCAGGTCCATTCGTCAAGCGGCGTGAAGCCTGTGAACAAGGTCGCAACCAGGCCCGCCACGGCGGAACCGACGGCAAAATAAAACACGGTCCGTGCCTCGGGTTCGCCGAGTTTCGACAGCGCGACGACCTGCATGTAGGCAAAGGCGGCCGCCATGCCCGACAGCAATCCGACCATCCCCGCAAATCCCTGGCCGTTGGCCGATCCGCCGCCGCTACCGCCGCTACCGCCGCTCCCGCGGAGACTGCCGACATCGGGCTTGAGGATCAGGATCACACCGATGAACCCTGCCAGCACCGTCAGCGCAAGCGAGCCCTGCAACGGTGGGCGCGGCACCGTGCCGTCGCGGCCCGGCACCGGAACCCAGGCGATCAGCGCGCCGCCGATGAGGAAAGCCGCGATCCAGATGCTGCTCATGTAGTTGAGCGTCATGGCGCTCGCCAGCGGCAAATGCGCGATGGCGTAGAACCACGCGCCCAGAGACAACACGCCGATCGTGCTGCGCCAGGCGTGCATGCCGGGGTAGCGAGTCGCCAGCGAAACGCCGCGCGTGCGCGCCAGCACCCAGAGAAACACGATGCCGATCAGGCCGCGATAAAGCACCAGCTCGGCGCTGGAGAACCAGTCCGACGCGATCTTCACGCAGACGCCCATCGTCGCAAAGAACAGGGCGCCCAACACCATCCACAACGCTTGCATCAGTCGGCGGCTGGGGGTGCGGGTTGCATCTCGCGTCTGTACCACTCGTGGAAGTGCTGCATTCCGTCTTCCATCGGGCTTTGGTACGGGCCGGTTTCGTTGTCACCGCGCAGCATCAACGCACGACGGCCGGCATCCATGCGCTCGGCGATCTCGTCGTCTTCCACGCACGTTTCCATGTACGCCGCCTGCTGCGCCTCGACGAATTCGCGCTCGAACGCGACGATTTCCTCGGGATAGAAGAATTCGACCATGTTCATCGTCTTCTGCGGCCCGACCGGATGCAGGGTGGAGACGGTCAGCACATGCGGATACCACTCGACCATCACATGCGGATAGCAGGTCAGCCAGATCGCGCCGTACTTCGGCGGCTTGCCGTCGCGGTACTTGAGCAGTTGCTCCTGCCATTTCTGGTAGATCGGGCTACCGGCACGGCCGAGCCGGTTGGCCACCCCCACCGTTTGCACCGAGAAATGCTTGCTGAACTCCCAGCGCAGGTCGTCGCAGGTCACGAAGCTGCCCAGCCCCGGATGGAACGGGCCGACGTGGTAGTCCTCCAGATAGACCTCGATGAAGGTCTTCCAGTTGTAGTTGCACTCGTGCAGCTCGACGCGGTCGAGCGAATAGCCGGCGAAGTCGAGATCGGCGCGCGGGCCGAGACCGGCGAGGTCCGTCGCAACGCTGCGGCCGTGCTGTGCGCCGGCGTCGCGGCTTTTCTCGAACAGCAGACCGTTCCATTCCTCGAGCGGATAGTTGTGCAGGCTCAGGCACGGATCCTTGTCGAAGTGCGGCGCGCCGATCAGCGTGCCGGTGGTGCGCGGATCGGACGCCGCGTAGGTCCAGCGATGCAGCGGGCAGACGATGTTGCCGCCGGTACCCGCATCGAGCGCGCCGCGTCCCTGCAGGATCACGGCCTGCCGATGGCGGCAGACGTTGGAGATCAGCTCGACGCCCTTGGGCGTGTGCACCAGCGCGCGGCCCTGCTGTTCTTGCGGCAGGGTGTGGAACATGCCTTGTTCGGGCACGGCCAACCGGTGTCCGACGTAGCTCGGTCCGTTGGCAAAAAGCGTCTGCAGCTCGCGGGCATAGAGTGCCTCGTCGAAGTACGCGGAAACAGGGAGTTGACTCTGCGCCTGCTGCAGTTGAAGACTTAAATCAGACATGGGTGACCTGACCAAGCTCCCCACAGGGAGAAAAAGGAGAATGAAGGCGCCATCCGAGACTACGGTGGCCCAAAGGACAAAGCCGGCTGGCGCCGGTCTGGGCGAAGGGAGTGATTGTACCCGCGGGTGCTTGGCATCGGAGCCGTCCTAAAATGACCCCGTTTCAACCCAACCACGCGGTTCATCCCAGTCTCCCACATGCCCAAGGCGCCCCCCATTTCATCCGCCGAACCCATGGCCTCGCCCGAAAACGCCGCCTTGCCCGCCAGCTATGAAGCAGGACTGCAAGAACTGGAAAGGCTGGTTTCCGAACTCGAATCAGGTCAGTTGCCGCTCGATCAGCTGCTCGGCAGCTACCAGCGCGGCGCGGCGCTGCTCGGGTTCTGCCGCGACAAGCTGCAGGCGGTCGAGGACCAGATCAAGGTGTTGGATGCCGGTACGCTGAAGTCGTGGTCGGCCGAATGACCGCGACCACGACAGCGACAGCGACTACCAGCGCGGTCACCAAGGCCTGGGATGCGGCCCGGCTCGCCGACTGGAGCGATCCGCACCTCGCGCGTGTCGAGGCCGCGTTGTCGCGCTGGGTCGGCAACGACGCTCCGGAAAAACTGGGCGATGCCATGCGCTACGCGGTGCTCGACGGCGGCAAGCGGCTGCGCCCGCTCCTCGTGATGGCTGCGCGCGAGGCGGTGGCCGGCAACGAAGAAGCCGCGTTGCGGGCGGCGTGTGCGGTCGAGCTGATCCACGCGTATTCGCTGGTGCACGACGATCTCCCGTGCATGGACAACGACGTGTTGCGCCGGGGCAAGCCGACGGTGCATGTGCAGTTCGGCGAGGCCGACGCGTTGCTGGCCGGCGATGCGTTGCAGGCGCTGGCTTTCGAGCTGCTCACGCCGGACGACGAAGTTGCCGTGCCGCCCGCGGTTCAGGCGACGCTCTGCCGTCTGCTGGCGCGCGCGGCCGGCAGCCAGGGCATGGCCGGCGGACAGGCGATCGACCTTGCGAGCGTCGGGCTCGCGCTCGACGAGGCGCAGTTGCGCGAGATGCATCGCCTGAAGACCGGCGCGCTGCTGCAGGGCAGCGTCGAGATGGGCGTCGCCTGCGGTGTCGGTGTGCAGGCGGCCATGGCCGATGCGCTGCGCGACTACGGCGCCGCGCTCGGACTGGCTTTCCAGGTCGTCGACGACATCCTCGACGTGACCGCCGACTCGCTGACCCTCGGCAAGACGGCCGGCAAGGATGCGGCCGCCGACAAACCTACCTATGTGTCGCTGCTCGGACTCGACGGCGCGCGCACGGAAGCGCGGGCCTTGCTTGCACACGCGCTGGCTGCGC
>JAQGMX010000430.1 GCA_028292145.1 Variovorax sp. | reverse complement strand
GATCGTCTGCGTGATCCGGGCGCCATCCAGCCGGTGCGCATAGGCGTCGATCAGCACCGCACCGAGCGTCGGAGCCGCATTGCCGTGGCCTTCGGTGAGGTTGATGTGCAGGCCAGTCGACAGCGCTGGCGGTGCGTCCGCGAGCGTGCGTGCCGCTTCGGCCCAGCGCGGCGATGTCGTCATGCAACTGGTCGCGCTGAGCCGACCCTGTCGCGCGAGCTGTATGACGGCATCGTCGATGGCCGGATGCATCGCGAAGTCGTCCGCGCAGAGCACGACGCGGATCGGACCGGCTTCAGCGGCCATGCAGGTGCCCGTCGTGCTGGTTGGCGGCGTGCGGCGTTGATGCCGGCTTGGCCAGCGGACTGTGGTCCAGATCCTCGGCAAGCAGGTACAGGGGCCTGCGCTTGACCTCCATGTAGATGCGCCCGATGTACTCGCCCAGGATGCCGATCGACAGCAGCTGCACGCCCGAGAACAGCATCAGGCCGGCCGCCAGCGTCGGCCAGCCCTGCAGTGCGTTGCCGTAGAGCAGTGCGCCGATCGCGATCCAGAGGCCGTAGCAGATCGCCGCCGTCGAGATGACGAGTCCCGCGCCGCTCCAGAAGCGCAAGGGCAGCGAACTGAACGACGTGACGCCCTCCAGCGCCAGCATGATCAGCCCGCGCAAACTGAAGCTCGAATGCCCGCCGCGCCGCGCGTCGGGCGTGAACGGCAGCGCCACCGAACGGAATCCGACCCAGGCATAGAGGCCTTTCATGAAGCGGTTGCGTTCCGGCAGGCGGCGCAGCGCTTCGACGACCTTGCCGTCCATCCAGCGGAAATCGCCGGCATGTTCGGGAATGTCGACGGAACTGCCGACACGCAGCAGTCCGTAGAAAAGCCGTGAACCCGCACGCTTGCCGAGAGATTCGCCGGCCCGCTCGGCGATCACGCCGTAGATCATGTCGTAGCCGCTGCGCCAGAGCGCCTCCATCTCCGGAACCAGCGACAGCGGATGCTGGAAGTCCGAATCGATCAGCAGCACCGCATTGCCGCGTGCGTGCGCGATACCGGCGGTGAGCGCGGCTTCCTTGCCGAAGTTGCGCGACAGCTCCAGGTAACGGATGCCCAGCTTCGGGCTCAGCGTGCGTGCGATCTCGCGCGTGGTGTCGCGGCTGCCGTCGTTGACGACGATGATCTCGACGTCAGGCGTCAGCGCGATCAGCGTGGCGTGCAGCGCTTCGAGGAACTCGGCCAGATGGCCGGCCTCGTTGTAGGCCGGCACCACGCAGCTCAGGCGCAAGGGGCCGCGCAACGCGTCGCAGGCCTCCGTGCTGGCCAGCGGCACGGGCACGTGATATGCGCCGGCGATCGGGTCCGGGGAATCGTCCAGCGAGAGCGAAGAGAAAGGCATGCACGATTGTTGCGCATGCGGAGCGCCGCACATAATCCGGCGCTTCTTCATCCCGCTCACGATTGTTGCCTCCGACCATGGATATCGCCCGGAAAACCCGCCTGCAATCGCTCACGCCCGCTGCGGCATTCAGGCTTTTCCTGGTCGCGCACGTTCTGCTGTGGACTTTGCTGCCGGCCGTGCTGGCGTTCAACCTGCCGTTGGACACCATCGAGGCGCTGAGCTGGGGCCGCGAATGGCAGCCCGGCTATTACAAGCATCCGCCGACATCGGCCTGGCTGGCCGAGCTGTTCCGCTGGGGCTCGCTCGACTGGCCACTTTTCCTGCTGTCGCAGCTTGCCATCGCCGCCGCGCGGTGGGCGGCCTGGGAGCTGGCGCGCGACGTTCTGTCGCCGTGGATGGCGCTGGTCGCCGTCATGGCGCTCGAAGGCGTCAACTACTACAACCTCACCAGCCTGGAATTCAATGCCAACGTCGTGCAGTACCCGTGCTGGGCCATCGCCTCGCTGGCGTTCTGGCGTGCGGTCCGCAGCGATTCGCGCGCGCTCGGCTGGTGGCTGCTGCTGGGGGTTTCGTGCGGCTTCGGCGTGCTCGGCAAATACTCGTTCCTGACGCTGCCGAGTTCGATGGTGGTGGCGATGGTGCTGGTGCCTTCGCTGCGCGCGCAATGGCGCGGCATCGGCCCCTGGCTGGCGATGAGCATCGCTTTCGCCATGTTCGCGCCGCACGTGCTGTGGGCGCAGGCACACGACTGGCCCACGCTGCGCTATGCCGCGGGGCGCGCCGTCAGCGCCACCGGCAACGGCCCGTTGGCGCGCATCGGCGGTGTCGCGAGCTTCATCGGTGCGCAGCTGGCTGCGATCCTGCCGCTGGTGCTGCTGCTCTGGGCGGCAAGCGGCTGGCGCAGGCGCAGGCGCGGTGCCGATACGCCATCGACCGAAGTTGCGTCCGGCGAACCCGTCCGCAGTGCCGCCGAGCGCCAACGCGACGGCTGGATCCTGTTCGCGATGGGTCTCGGCCCGCTGCTGATCTTTCTTGCGGCCGGCATCTTCGGCGTTCGACTTCACGACATGTGGGGCTCGCCATTGTTCCTGGTGATCGGCCCTGCCATCGCGGTCGGCTGGGCGATGCGGCTGCGCCATCCGCGCCGCTTCGCCGTCGCGTTCGGAGTCTGGACGCTGGTGCTGGTGCTGCTCTACGGATTGATCGCCATCGGCGGGCCGCTGGCCAAGGGCCGGCTGTCGCGCATCCACTATCCCGGCCGCGAGCTGGCTGTGGAGGTGGCGAGCGGCTGGCATCGGGCCGAAGGTGCCGATGTACGCTTGCCGATCGTCGCGGGTCACGCATGGCCGGCCGGCAACGTCGCGCAATACCTGCCGCCGCAGGCCGGCGGCCGGCCGTCGGTGTACATCGATGCCGACCCGGACCGCGCAGCGTGGCTCGACGATGCGAAGGTGCGCGCGCAGGGCGCGGTCTTCGTCTGGGAGGCGGCGTCGGGTCAGGTGATGGAAGCGCCGGCTGCAACGCCGCCGGCCGATTGGCTGAAGCGCTTTCCGGCGATGCAGGTGCAGCCGCCGATGGAGATCGCGGTGCGGCGCTTCGGACGCGATTTCAAGGTCCAGGTGGGCTGGGCAATCCTGCCGCCGTCGAACCAACGCTGAGTCCCGTCAGTTGCGCACCTGACGCCGCCAGTTCCCCGGCGGCGCGCCCATCGCCTGCGTGAAGACGCGCGTGAAATGGCTCTGGTCGGCGAAGCCGCAGGCATGCGCGATCTCCGCCAGCGGCATCTGCGAGCCGAGCATGTGGCCGAGCGCCAGTTCCACGCGGTGCTTGAGCATCCACTGGTGCGGCGTTTGCCCGGTGCTCTCTCGAAAAGCGCGGATGAAATGGCTGCGCGACAGGTTGCAGGCATCGGCGACATCGGCGATCGAGACATTGCCGTCCAGCCGGCTGCGCAGGATTTCCTTGGCGCGCGCCTCGTGCAGACGCGACAGGCCGCGCCGCTTCTTCGTTGCCGCCGCGGCGCCGCCGCCGTAGGTTTGGATGAGGTGCGTGCCAATCACCAAGCCCATCTGATCGACGAACAGAGCGCTCGCGGATTCGGGGTGTTCGAGTGCCGGGGCCATCGCCGCGGCAAGGGCGCACAGCACCGGGTCCTTCAAACCGGTCACGCATTCGAGCGTGCGAGCGGCAGGGCCTGCCCCTTCGTCGACCGCCTGCTCGAAGAAGCCGCGTGAAATCTCCATCAGCACGAAGTCGAAGGGCCCCTTGAGGTCGGCTCGGTAATGGTCGGCGAAGTTGCGCACGTAGACCGACTGGGCGTCGAAGTCGTGCGACGACGCATGGTGCTCGTGGAGGATGCGGCGCCGGTGGCCCGGCTGCATCGATACGCCGACCAGGAAGCCGCGGTCGGTGGGCGGTGTCGCGACGTAGCCGAGGATTTCATCGGTGCGCTTGCGATAGAACCGGATGCCGTTGCCTATGAGTTCCTGGTCCCGGTGGAGCGCACTCGACGCGCAGCCCAGGGAGTCCACGGCCGAGGCGGCAAGCGATTGCGTGATGGGCATGGGACCACCTTTTCTTCCGGCCGCAGGGATTTGCGTCCGGCAGAGTAGCAGTCCTTTCTGACGTCAGGATTTCACGAAAGCAAGCAGGTCTTCGTTCAGTTCGTCCGCATGCGTCAGTGCCGTGGCGTGCGGCGCGCCGGCGTAGACCTTGAGCGTGGCGCCGGCGATGAGCTGCGCCGACAGCTTGCCGGTTGTCTCGAAGGGCACCACCTGGTCGTCGTCGCCGTGGATTACCAGCGTCGGCACGTCGATCTTCGCCATGTCGGGGCGGAAGTCGGTCTCGGAGAACGCGGTCACGCAGTCGATCGTCGCCTTGATCGAGGCTTGCAGCGCGATGAACAGCGTCTGCTTGAACACGCCCTGCGACACCTTCGCGCCGGGCCGGTTGGTGCCGTAGAAAAGCGTGCTGAAGTCGTCGAGGAATTGCGGGCGGTCGGCGGCCAGGCCGGCCTTGATGCCGGCGAACACCGACAGATCGACACCTTGCGGATAGTCGGCGCTCTTGCCGAAGATCGGCGTCACCGCGCTGATGAGCGCCAGCTTGGCGACGCGGGCCGAGCCGTGGCGCGCGATGTAGCGCGTCACGTCGCCGCCGCCCATCGAGAAGCCGGCCAGCACCGCGCTCTTCAGGTCGAGGTGGTCGGCCAGCGCCTTGATGTCGTCGGCGAAGGTGTCGTAGTCGTAGCCGGTCCAGGGCTGGCTCGACCGGCCGAAACCGCGGCGGTCGAAGGCGATGGCGCGGTAGCCGCGCGAGGCGAAGAACAGCATTTGCGCGTCCCACATGTCGGCGTTCAACGGCCAGCCGTGGCTGAAGAGGATGGGCTGGCCGGTGCCCCAGTCCTTGTAGTAGATCTCGGTGCCGTCGTTGGTGGTGATGGTGGGCATGTCGGGTCCTCGGGTTGTGATGGAAAACGTGTGTCTGGCTCAGTCGAGCGCCAGGAAGTGATGCACGGCCGGCCGCTCCGGTCCGATGTGGAAACGAAGCGCCTCGCTTTGCATGTCGGCGTCGGCGTTCGACACGCGCGCGTGCTGGCGCAGGTGCTCCGCCCACGACTCGACCAGGAACCACTCGATGACGCGCTCGGGCTCGCCGGTGTGTTCGGCCACGCCCCAGGCGTAGGCGCCGTCGCGTCGCCGCTCCTGCGCCACGCGCTTCATCGCCTGCAGGAAGGCCGGAATATCTTCCTTGCGGACGCGGTATTCGATCTGCACCATCACCGGGCCGCGGTCGTGCGCGACAGGCTCGGTCAGCATCGGTTCCGGCCAGTGGTTCGCGGCCTGCAGGTCGGCCTCGCCGGTCGGCAGCTTCACGCGGTGGAACAGCAGCGCGATGACCACCAGCCCCGCAGCGCCGATCAGCAGCGTCGCCGGAATGCCGGCCTGTTGCGCGATCAGGCCCCAGCTCAGGCTCCCGCCGGCCATCGCGCCGTTGAAGACCATCAGGTAGATCGCGAGACCGCGCCCGCGCACCCAGTTCGGCAGCACCGCCTGAGCGACACCGTTGAGCGTGGTCAGCGCGATGATCCAGCCGATGCCCAGCACCAGCATGAGCAGCACCGCCACCCACTGCGGCGGCGCGAAAGACAGTGCCGCCATCACCAGCGCGCTCAACACCGACGCCGTCAGCACCAGTCCGTCCGCATCGAGCCGCTGGCGCAGCTTAGGTAGCACAAGCGCGCCGAGGATGGCGCCCGCGCCGACCGCACCGAGCATCACGCCGTAGAAGCCGGCGGTGCCGCCGAGCATCCCGCGCGTAACCAGCGGCAGCAGCGCCCACACCGAGCTCGCAAACAGGAAGAACACGGCTGCGCGCAGCAGCACCACGTGCAGCTCCTTGCTGGCACGCGCATAGCGCAGGCCGGCCCGGAAGGCGCCGAAGAACTGTTCCGACAGGCCGGTGTCGACCGCCGCCGGCCGCTTCCACCAAACCAGCGCCGCGATCACGAAGACGTAGCTCGCCACGTCGGCGCCGTAAGCCGCGCCGGCACCGAAGCTGGCCAGCAGCAACCCGCCCGCCGCCGGGCCGAGCGCACGCGCGATGTTGATGCCCAGCGAGTTCAGCGCGACCGCGTTCTTGAGGTCGCTGCGCGGCACCAGCTCCGGCACGATCGACTGCCAGGTCGGTCCCATCAGCGCCGCGCCGATGCCGCCGACGAAGGTCAGCGCGACCAGCGATTCGACGGTCAGCGAATCGGTGCGCGCCAACACCAGCAACGTGCCGCTGACGCAGGCGAGCAGGATCTGCACCGCGATCAGGAATCGGCGCCGGTCGAGGATGTCCGACAGCACGCCGGCGGGTATCGCCAGCAGGAAGATCGGCAGCGTGGCGGCGGTCTGGATCA
>JAQGMX010000359.1 GCA_028292145.1 Variovorax sp. | reverse complement strand
AAATTCTTGGTGCAGTCCTGCACGATCTTCTCGCGCGTGCGGTCTGCGGCGTCGACCTGGATCAGGTAGCTGTGGCGCTGACCGAAGGTGTTGTGCACCTCGTAGAGCACGGCTTCCAGCCCCGGTTCGCCGTCCGGCCGGTCGCAGAAGTACACGCTCAGCGGATTGAAGGCGTAGCCGAAGATGCGCGGCATGGTCAAAAGGCGGATCGCGCCGCCCGTGCGCAGGCCGGCCCCCTGCAACTGGCGCTCGACGTACGTGCGCAAGCCGACGCCGTCCCCCGCGCCGTAATCGCGCTCGTGCAGGCTGAACACATTGAAACGGTTCAGCGAAAACAGCCGCAATCGCCTGACGAGCGCAGGCAATTCGTCGATGTCGAGCAGCAGCGAAAACACCCGATATTGCAGACGATGCCGCGCCGGACTCAGCCGCTGATGCATCACGCGCCCGCTGTAGAAGGCAGACGTCACGCCTTCTCCGCCATGGGAGCGCGAGGACGCACGCGGTCGGATTCGTTGGCCACGTTCCACGGACGGCGAACGCCGCCCAGCATCTCCGCCACCGCCAGGCCGGCCTGCAGCCCGTCCTCATGAAAGCCGGACCCGAAATACGCACCGCAGAACCAGGTCCGTTGCCGGCCCTGCAGCGACCAGAGTTCGTCCTGCGCCTGCATGGCGGCAACGTTGAACACCGGATGCTCGTAGATCTCGCTGCGGATCACGTGTTCGCTGCGCGGCTCTTGCGTCGGATTCAGCGTCAGGAAAAGCGGCGTGGCGTCGGGAATGTGCTGCAGCCGGTTCATCCAGTACGTCACGCTCAGGCCGTCGCCCTTCGCGCGGTCGGCCGCGTAGTTCCAGCTCGACCAGACGGCCTGGCGCTGCGGCATGAGGGCCGGATCGCTGTGCAGAACGGCACGGTTGCGGGTGTAGCCGAAATTGCCGAGCACGCGGCGCTCGTCCGGCGTGGCGTCCGGCAGCAGCTTGAGCGCCTGGTCGGCATGGGTCGCGATCACGACATGGTCGAAGCGCTCGGGCACCGACGCATTTTCGGTGTGCACCGCAACGCCGCTCGCGTCGCGGTCGATCTGCAAGGCCGCGCTGTTCAACCGCAGGCGGCCGCCGTCGATCAGCTCCCGGGTCAGCTTCTCCACATAGCGCGCGCTGCCGCGCTTGACCGTGCGCCAGAGCGGCCGGTTGCTGAGCTTCAGCAATTGGTGGTTCTCGCAGAACTGCACGAAAGCTTCGAACGGATAGTCGCCCACCCGCGCAGCCGGCGTCGACCAGATGGCCGCCGCCATCGGATAGAGATGGTCGTCGCGGAAAGGCCGGCCGTAACCCTGCGCGTCGAGGTACGCGTCGAGCGGCATCATGCCGAAGCGCTTGGCGTCGCGCGGTGCCTCGCGATAGAAGCGGACCAGGTCGCGCAGCATCGACCAGAAACGCGGCCGGAACAGGTTGCGCGGTTGCGCAAAAATCCCGCGCAGATCGGTGCCCGAATATTCCAACGCGCCGTTGTCCAGGCTCACCGCGAACGACATCTCGGTCGCGGTCGTCTCCACGCCGAGGTAGGCGAACATCGCCGTGAGATTGGGATAGGCAAGCTCGTTGTAGACGATGAAACCGGTATCGACCGCGACCGGCCCGCCGGCGGTTGCGACCTCGACGGTATTGCTGTGCCCGCCGGGGCGGCCATCGGCCTCGAACAGCGTCACCCGGTGACGCTGGCTGAGCAGCCAGGCGGCCGACAGCCCGGAAATGCCGCTGCCGACGACAGCCACGTCGAGCACCGGTCCGCGGACATCGGTGATGGACGTGTACAACTGTGTCGACCCGTCGGCGCTGGTGTGTTTATCGGTTCTGGCGGTCGTCATGGCAGGTTGTACGCAGCATTTTCGCGATTGGATTTCATCGATTCCTGCATCTACCCATACGCCATGAATGGCCCAAGCGCTGTGATCTAATCCCGCCGACGGTGCGTAGACGCAGCATGAACACCGTCCGACAGCCCATCGTGCCGCCCTCGCAAGAGGCTCTGGCGCAGCCGCGCGGCCTGTCGTTTATCACTCTGCATCAGAGCCGGAACGCGATGCCCAGCAGCGAGGAATTGAACCGATGGGCGCAGGCCGTAGCGCTCGATGGCGATCGCCAGGCCTTTGCAGCACTTTTCAAGCACTTCGCGCCCCGCGTGAAGGCCTATCTCGTCCGTCTGGGAACGGCCGAGGGCCTGGCCGAGGAACTGACGCAGGAAGCGATGGTCAGCGTATGGCGCAAGGCGTCGCAGTTCGATGCGGCGCGCGCCGGCGCATCGACCTGGGTTTTCACGATCGCCCGCAATCTGCGGGTCGACCATTTCCGCCGGCTCGGCAACCGGGCGCCGCAGATCGACGGCCCGGAAGGCCATGAAGCGGACGAACTGCCCGACACACAACCCCGTCCGGAAGACCAGCTGGATATCCGGCAACGCGAAGACGGCATTCGGAACGCCATGAAGCTGCTTTCGCCCGAACAGGCGTTGGTGCTAAGGATGTCTTTCTACGAAGACACACCGCATGCACGCATCGCCGCCGAGCTCGGCATTCCGTTGGGTACCGTGAAGTCGCGGCTGCGGCTGGCGATCGGCCATCTGCGCCGGCTTGTCGCGACATCGGAGGGAAACGAACAATGATCCAACACCATCCTCAAGACGAGATGCTACTTGCCCACGCGGCGGGCAGTCTTGCAGCCGGCCCGGCGCTGCTCGTGGCCAGCCATATCGAACAATGTGCCGTCTGCCGGGAGCGGATGGCGCTGCTGGATGTGGTCGGCGGCGCCTTTCTGGATGCGCTGACGCCGGCCGCGCTCGCACCCGATGCGTTTGCCCGTACGTTGAGCGCCATCGATGCCCTGAACGGAAAGATGGCGGAATCCGCGGCCGACATGGCCCGGCGTCCGTCGTTTCCCGCCTTGCCGGCCGGCGCGACCTGGCCGAAGGCTTTCGACGGTTGCACGGTCACGCCGTGGCGGTGGCTCGGCCCCGGCATGCGCTGGAGCCGTGTCACGCTGCCGCACGATTCCGCAGCCAACGTCTTTCTGCTGCGCATCGGTGCCGGCAAAAAACTGCCGCAACACACGCACAGCGAGATCGAACTGACGCAGGTGCTGTACGGCAGCTTCGACGACGGCCGCTCGGTCTTCGGCGCTGGCGATTTCGACGAAGCCGACGGCAGCATCCATCACCAGCCGGTGGTGCATACGCAGAGCGAATGCATCTGCCTGGCATCGGTCCAGGGTCGCGTGAAGTTCAAGGGCGCCGTCGCGCGCACGCTGGGCGCGCTGGTCGGAATGTAAGTTTCCGACCGATTCAACCGGCTTCTAGTTCCGCGCGGCGACGTTGCCGACCAGCGACGACGTGATCTTGCTGCCCGCGGCTGCAGAGATTGCCGTCACGAAGGTGCCCCAGCACAGATCGGCGATCGTCACCGTCCAGGACCAGTTCTTGAGCGTCGCCTGATTGGTCAGGTCGTAAGTCGCATAAGCCATCAGTCCGAGCAACGCGCCGAGGGCCAGCGCCGTGGTCCAGCGACCGGTGACCAGGCTCGGAGCGACCGCGAACACCACCACGCCGACCATGTAGATCACATAGAAGATGACCGCCGGCGCAGGCGCGAAACGCTCCAGCATGATGCTGCCGAGCGCCGGACGGTACAGGCGGTCGGCCATCACGGTGAGCCAGATGGCATCGAGCACCAGGAAAACCAAAGCCGTCGAAAGATAGGAAACGAAGAACTGACGGATGGACATGAAGCCTCCTGGTTGTCGGAAAGGTCTTTACGCATCCATCGCGCGACTGGATCAGCCCAGTCCCCGGCCGACCCGTCAACGCAACCGGTACTTCAGCTTGCGTCCACCGCCGACCATCGAGTCCAGCCCGACCCACTCGCCCTGCGCGGTGTACCAGACATCGACCGGCTGCACGGGCCCTTCGATCCGCCAGCGCGTCGCGCTCATGGTCTGTCCACGAAAAGCGAAAGATTCGGCGGCGCCGCGCCCTGCTTCGGAGATCTTCACGGCTTCGTATCGACCGGTTTGCGCGTTGAGCAGCTGCGTTTGCGAAAGGATCGCCGGATTCCAGTAGGCGAAACTCATCACGCAGCCGCCCAGCGTCTGCATCGGCGGCACTGCAGGCGTGACGGATGACGGGGCTTCCGTCGCGACGCGCAGGCCGTCGCTCTCGGCAGCGGCGCGCACCCGGCTCAGGTCGCCGCCGTCGTCGGTTTCGCTGGAAAGCCTCCGCAGACAATCGCCGCGCCACTGCTCGGTCGCCTGGTGACGGTAGCGGTACACCGTGAGGCCGAGCAACTTGACGTCGAATACGGCATCGCTCACCACTTTACGTGCACCGGCGCCATCGGCCGTCACGCTGAAACGGTGCGTGCCGATCGGCTTGTCGTCCAGCGTGACCTGAAAATTCCACTCGCCCGTGCCGACACCCGAATCGGCGGCGTGGGCTGACGTGGCCATCAGAACCGCTGCTGCGCCGACAACGCCGGCGCCAACGCTGGCGCGGATCGCGCTCATCGCCCGCCTTTCCGCGGTGGTCCCGGGACGAACGCGTTGGTTCGCTCGATGTAGTCGCGGTAGGCCGGCCGGCGCTCGCCGATGTCTTTTTCCTGCAGACTCACCCCCGAGACCTTCAGCAGCAAGACCGTCATCAGCAGCGGAGAAACCACGCTCCAGGCGCCCGCCCAACCGGCGCCGCCGAGCGCGACCAACCACAGCCCCCACCAGACGCAGACCTCGCCGAAGTAGTTCGGATGGCGCGTGTAGCGCCACAGGCCGCGATCCATGACCTGGCCCTTGTGCTTGGGGTCGGCCTTGAAGCGCGCCATCTGAGCGTCGCCGACCGCCTCGAACAGCGCGCCGAAGACGGCGATCGCGATGCCGACGCCGTCCAGCCAGTTCATCGGCCGCGACCCCGCAGCCGCGCCGACGAAAAACGGCGCCGAGACGACCCAGGCCAGCACCGCCTGCAGCGCGAACACCAGATACAGGCTTTTCCATTTGAAATTCGGCTCGTTGCGCTCCCGGATCTCCTGATAGCGACGTTCTTCGCCCTCGCCCCAGTTGCGCCAGGTGATGAAGCCGCTCAGCCGCAGCGCCCAGAATCCGCCGATCGCGATCATCCAGGCGCCGCGCGGCCACGGATCGGGCATCAGCAGCATGTAGACGATGCCCGCGCCGACGATGAAGACCGCCCAGACGCGGTCGACCAGGCTGACGTCGCTGCGGACGAAGCTGGCGATCCAGGTCAGGAGGCCGAGCGACGCGGTGAGCGCAAGGCCGGCAAAGGCGATCTGCAGCATCGACAGGTTTTCAGGCATGGACATGAGGGCGGACATCGATCGGCTCCGGCGCGGCAACGCCGTCGAAATGAATGGAAAGGCGCACGATGGCGGGGAGCAGCACGGCCCAGACGCAGGCCAGCGTGATGAGCGCAGCCGTCGGATGGAC
>JAQGMX010000292.1 GCA_028292145.1 Variovorax sp. | reverse complement strand
GCGTGATGAGGATCATCGCCATGCCGCGCTTGACGGTGATGGCGGCGAGCAGATCCATGACCGTCTTCTGCGTCGTCACGTCGAGCCCGGTCGTCGGCTCGTCGGCGATCAGCAGCGAAGGCTCGCTGGCGATCGCCATCGCGATCATGATGCGCTGGCACATGCCGCCCGACAGCTCGTGCGGATAGGCGTCGAGGCGCTTTTCGGGTTCGCGGATCAGCACGTCTTTGAGCAGGTCGAGCGCCTTGCCGCGCGCTTCGGCCGGCGTGAGGTTGCTGTGCACCTTGAGCGCATCGGCAATCTGCAGGCCCACGGTGCGGATCGGGTTGAGTGCCGCACGCGGGTTCTGGAAGATCATCGAGATCGCCGCGCCGTGCGTCGAACGCAGCGTCTTCCAGGTCGCGTTCGTGATGTCCTGTCCGTCGTAGCGGATCTTGCCGCCGACGATGCGGCCGGCCGCTTCGAGCAGATGCGTGACTGCGAAGGCGGTAACCGACTTGCCGGACCCGCTTTCGCCGACGATGCCCAGCGTCTGGCCGACGTCGAGCGACAGGCTCACGCCGCGCACCGCCTCGACCATCCCGCGCCGCGTCGAGAAGCTCACGCGAAGGTCGTCGATGTCGAGCAGCCGGGTGTTCGTCGCCGTGCTCATGTCCGCATCCTCGGGTCCAGGATGTCGCGCAGGCCGTCACCCAGCAGGTTGAAGAAGAGCACCGCGATCATCAGCGCGAAGCCGGGCGTCGCCACCAGCCACCAGTTGCCGGTCGAGATGAAGCGCGCGCCCTCGGCGACCATGATTCCCCACTCGGGTGTCGGCTGCTGCACGCCGAGACCGATGAACGACAGGCCCGCCGCATTCAGCACCGCCCAGCCGAGGTTGAGCGAGATCTGCACCGCCATCGCCGGCAGGATGTTCGGCAGCAGGAAGCGCAGGATCACCGACAGGTGCGAGTCGCCGCAGGCACGGGCCGATTCGACCCAGCCGGCATTGCGCCGCACGTTGACCTCGGCCCGCGCGAAGCGGATGTAGAAGGGCAGGTTGATGAAGGCGGTGGCAATCACGATGTTCTCGACGCGGTTGCCGAGCGCCGCCACCATCGCCATCGCCAGCACGAACAGCGGAAACGCCATCAGCACGTCGACGAAGCGGCCGACCACGCGGTCGAGCCGGCCGCCGACATAGCCGCAGATGCTGCCGATGACCGCACCGACCACGAACGACAGGCTCACCGCCGACGCCGCGATCATCAGGTCGAGACGCGCGGCGACGATGGTGCGGCTGAACACGTCGCGCCCGAGCTGGTCGGTGCCGGCCCGATGCAACGCGCTCGGCGCCTGCAAGGCGTTGGCGACGTCGGAAGCGATCGGGTCGTACGGCACGATCCACGGCCCGATGGCAGCCAGCACGCACAGGATGGCGACACCGATGGCGGCCACCGCCGTCAGCGGATTGCCGCGCAGCACCCACGCGACGTGGTTCAAGGTACCGGAAGTGGCGGTGCTCATTCGATCGAGATCCTCGGGTCGGAGATGCTGTACAGGATGTCGACGATCAGGTTGACCAGCACGAAGATCGACGCCATCAGCAGCACGAAGCCCTGCACCGGCGCGTAGTCGGATGCGAGCAGCGCATCGAGCGCGTAAGACGCCACGCCGGGCCACGAGAAGACCTTCTCGACCAGCACGTTGGCGCCCAGCATCGTGGAGAAGACGATGCCGAGAATGGTCAGCACCGGCAGCACGGCGTTGCGCAGCGCATACGTCACGACGATGCGCCACGACGGCAGACCGATCGAGCGGGCGGTGCGCACGAAGTCGCTGCCCAGCGCGGTCAGCATCGAGGCGCGCGTGATGCGGGCGATGGGTGCGAGCACGAAGAGCGCCATCGTCAGCGCCGGCAGCATGAGCTGCCTTGCCGCCGCCCACCAGCCGGCCATGTCGCCGGCGGTCAGGAAGTCGATCAGCAGGAAACCGGTCACGTTCGGCGCCGAGCCGGCGAAGACATCGAGTCGCCCGGTCGGGTCGGGCGCGATGCCGAACATGTAATAGAAGACATAGACCAGCAGCAGGCCCGAGACGAAGGTCGGTATGCAGACACCGACGACGCAGAACATCCGCACCGCATGGTCAATAAAGGAACCCGCGCGCAACGCCGCGAGGATGCCGAGCGGCACGGCGCTGACGAGCGCGATGAACAGGGCGGTGAACGTGAGTTCGAGCGACGCGGGCAGGCGCTGGCGGATGTCGGCCACCACCGGCTGGCCGGTGGTCAGCGAACGCCCGAGCTTGCCGGTGCCGACGTCCTTCAGATAGAGAAAAAGCTGCTCCGGTATCGGCTTGTCGAGCCCCATCTGCTTGCGCACCATCTCGATCTCTTCCTTGCCCGAGTTCGCACCCGAGGCGAAGAACACGGCCGGGTCGCCGGGCAGTACGCGCATCAGCAGGAACGTGAAGACGAGTACGCCGAACAGCGCCGGCAGCGAGGAGACGAAGCGCCGGCCGGTGCGGCGCAGGGTGGTGGCGAGCAGGGTCACGTCACTCCTGCGTCACTTGCGACTGACGTCGCGAAAGTCGACCTGGCGATGGAACTGGTAGACGTAGCCGTCGAGCGACGGCACCATCACCGCGTCCTGGCTGGCCTGCCAGATCGGGATCTGCGCCATCAGGTCGAAGGCCATCGCGTTGAGCTGCCTGGCATAGGCCGCGTACTTGGCCGGGTCGCTCTCGAAGCGCGCTTTCTCGGCGATTTCGACCAGCTTCGGATCGTCCAGCGAGCTGTAATTCCAGCGCTGCTTGCCGGTGTAGAAGTTGCGATAGAAATAGTCGTTCGACGGCAGCCAGGCGACGATGTTCTCGGTGAAGAACGGCGCCTTCTTCTCGTTGATGAGCGTGGCCATCTGCGCGTCGGGCAGCTTCTGGATGTCGACCTTCACGCCGATCTTGGCGAGCGATTCCTTGATCAGCGCGGCCATCGGCTCTGCGATGTTGGCCTGGCCCAGGTTGAAGGCGAAGGGCGTCTCGAAGCCGTTCGGGAAGCCGGCTTCGGTCAGCAGCTGCTTCGCCTTGACCAGGTCGAGCTTCACGGGCTGCGCGATCGGGAAATCGGCGTTCGGCGGGCCGTCCTTCCAAGTCGCGTTGAAAAGCGGCTTGCCGCGGCCGAAGAGCGCGGCCTTGAACATGTCGTCGTAGGGCAGCGCATAGGCGATGGCCTGGCGCACCTTGACGTTGTTGAAAGGCGCCATCTGCGTGTTGAACGAGATAAAACTCACCGCGTTGTACTGCGGGGTCGAGATCACCTTGACCTTGCCCTTGGTGGCGAGCGATGCGGCATCGTTGGCCTGCAGATCGATGGCCAGGTCGGCATCGCCGCGCTCGACGAGGTTGGCGCGCGTCGCGGCTTCGGGGATCGTCTGTGCGATGACGCGCTTGAAGGCGGCGGGCTTGCCGTCGGCGCTGCGCGTCCAGTCTTCGTTGCGTTTCAGGATGATCTGTTCGCCGGGCTTGAAGCTCTCGACGCTGTAGGCGCCGCTGCCGGCCGTGTTGGCCTTGAGCCAGTTCTGCGCCCACGGATCGTCGGGCGTGGCATGCGACTTCGCGACCTTCGAGTTGATAATGATTGGATAGACGGTGGCGAGGTTCGACAGCGCGAGGCGGTCGGGCTTGGGCAGCGTGACTTCGAAGGTGCCGGCGTCGATCACCTTGAACTGGTCGGCGCTGGTCATCGAGCCGGTCAGCAGCTGCGCGCTGGCCAGCGACTTGGCCGTGACGGCACGGTCGAGCGACCACTTGACGTCTTCGGCCGTGACGGGCGTGCCGTCCTGGAACTTCGCATCCTTGCGCAGGTGGAAGGTGATCTTCAGGCCGTCGGGGCTCACGACGTAGCGCTCGGCCAGTTCGCCGCGGATCTTCTCCAGATCGAACACCCAGTTCTCGCCCTGCTTCTTCCTGCCGAACGACACGAGCCGGTCGTAGGTGCTCATGCCGACGGTGAAGGCCTCGCGTGTGGTGCCGAGCATGGTCGGGTCGAGTGTGTTGACCGTGCCGCCGGTGACGAAGCGCATCGTCTCGGCGCGGGTCTGCGCAGAGGCCGGCGCTGCGAGCAGTGCCGCCGACAACGCGATCGCCGTGACTGCAAAGAAGGGAACGCGTGCGTGGGTCATGGGTTCGCTCTCGATGGAAAGATGGTGAATGGAAGACTCAAAACTGGAGCGGCGGCGCGTCGATGGCCAGGCCGGTGCGGGCGACCACGGCTTCGAGCTCGCGCGTGGTAACGGCGTCGATGCGCAGGCCCGGCGAGCGGATCGCGTCGCATGCGATGGCGCCGCGGCGCATGTAGATGTATTTGCGCAGCGCGAGGCCGATCTTGGGCTGGAACTCGTAGCGGATCAGCGGGCAGTAGGTGTCGAAGACCTTGGCCGCGCCGTCGACGTCGCCGGCGGCGAACAGGGTGTAGATACGCGCCAGGATCTCGGGGTACGCGAAGCCGGTCATGGTTCCGACCGCGCCGCGCTGCAACTCTTCGAGCAGGTAGACGCCGCCCAGGCCACCGAAGATTCGCATGCTGTCGCCGGCGAGTTCGCGGATGCGCGTGATCTTCTGACCGACCGGCGGCTCTTCCATCTTGATCATGCCGACGCCGCCTTCGCGGCCGAGCTTGGCGACGACCTCGGCCTTGATCTCGGTGCCGAAGGAATCGGGGAAGTCGTGAATGATCACGGGGATCTCGATCGACTTCGCGAGCGTCTCGTAGTACTCGAACTGCATCGCGTCCGAAGCGCCGTCGAGCGGTGCCGCGAACACCGCCGTCGCACCGAATTCCTGCGCTTCGCGCGCCTGTTCGATGGCACCGGCCAATCCTAGTGCGCGCACGCCCACCCAGACCGGAAGCCGGCCTTCGGCGCAGCGAACGAAGGTGTCGACCACCGTCCGGCGCTCGTCGTTCGACAGCTTGTGGGCCTCGCCGAGAAAGCCGAGGATCGCCAGCCCGGCAACGCCGGCGCGCACTTGGAAATCGACCAACGTGGCGATGCTGTCGAGGTCAAGCGTGAAGTCCTGCCTGAACGGTGTCGGGCAGATCACGTAGACGCCGGACGGTGCGGCGGCGGGAGAGGCGAGTGCGGTTGCGGTCATGAATGGCTCCGGGTTCGAAAGTCATTCTTGATGTCGTGCAGACCCGTGTCGCGTGCCTTTTCGTCGGGCACCCTTAACCTGTTGTTAAGCGTTGCCGCGATTCGCCTTTGGGGTGCATGCGCTGCACCAACTAGGCGTCAGCGGTGTGCGAAAGCGGTGCATTCAGGGTTTCCTGCGGCGTCTCGAAGCCCTGCTTCTGCATCAGGTCGCGCAACACCAGCACAAAGCTTTGTGCCAGTTTCGACAGCGGATCGAAACGCTGATGCACGAGGTTGGCCTGAAGCTCCGGCGCATTCGCGACCTGGCGCACGATCAGCTGGTGCGTCGGCCAGTTGCGCACCGAGAACTCATCGACCAGCGCGATGCCCGCACCGGCCTGCACCAGCGAGCAGGCGTTCTGCGGCGAGCCGACTTCGATGGCGGCTCGGAGCGTTTCCTCGGCCGCGTCGTACATGCTCTCCATGATCTGGCCGAAGGGCGTCGCGCGGTCGTACGAGATCAGCGGATACGGCCGCATGTCGGCCAACGTCAGCGTGCCCAGGCGCGACAACGGATGGTTGTACGGGCAGATGCAGACCAGCTGACCCTTGCTGAGCGGCGTGCTCTCCAGGTTCGGATGCTCCACCGGCAGGATCGTCACGCCGAGGTCGGCCTGGTGATTGAGCAGCCGCTCTTTCAGCGGCGCATAGCCGAGGTACTGGAAGGTCAGCTTGACCTGCGGATGGTCTGCCCGGAAAGCCGCGATGGCCTGCGGAATCATCATCTGCCCGATGCTCGGGCTCGACACGATGTTGAGAATTCCCTGGCGGTTTTCGGCCAGCTCCTGAGCCAACTCGTTGACGCGCTGCACGCCCTGGTACATGCGCTCGATCTCGTGGAACAGCTTCTTCGCCTCGGGTGTGGCGTAGAGCCGGCCCTTGATGCGTTCGAACAGCGCGAAGCCGACGCGGCTTTCGGTATGCGACAGCAGCCGGCTCACCGCCGGTTGCGATACGAAAAGCAGTTGCGAGGCGCCGCGGATGGAGCCGGTCGTCATGACCGCTCGGAACACTTCGATCTGGCGCAGATTGATGGACATGGCTCACCCGATGGTTGAAAGAAAACCTTAACCAAACGTTATGGGTCACGCATGAAATAGCAAGGAGCATGCCCCTCACGCGGCGCACCGGGAACCCTAGACTGATGCGATGCATACCGCCATCCAGGTCATCAATCCCAATAGCAGTCGTGCCGTGACGGCCGGCATCGATGCGGCACTGGCGCCGTTGCGCATGGCCGGCGGGCCCGACATCCGGTGTCTCACGCTGGCCGAAGGTCCGCCCGGCGTCGTCACGCAACTTGACGTGCAGAGCGTCGCGGTGCCGCTGGCTGCGCTGGCCGATTCGCTGTCGGCGCAATCGGCGGCGTACGTCATCGCCTGCTACAGCGATCCGGGCCTGCATGTCCTGCGCGAGCGGCTTTCGCAGCCGGTGCTCGGCATCGGCGAGTGCGGCGTGCTGACCGCGATGACGCTGGGCGAGCGCTTCGGCGTGATCGCGATCCTCGATGCGTCGATACCGCGCCATCTGCGAACCTATGCCGCGATGGGCGTGACGGGCCGGTTCGCGGGCGAGCTCGCCATCGGCCTGAACGTGCAGGAGCTGGCCGAGCAGGCACGCACGCTGGCGCGCATGAAGGACATCGGCAAGCGCCTGCGCGACGAGCGCGGCGCCGACGTGATCGTGATGGGCTGCGCCGGCATGGCCGCGTATCGAGACGAACTGCAGCAATCGCTCGGCATCCCGGTGGTCGAGCCGACGCAGGCCGCTGTCGGCATGGCGATCGCGCGCGTGCAGCTGAACTGGCACGGAGGCTGATATGCCTTTGCTCAACAGGCTCCATGCGCTTGTCGGCCCTGCCGGCCTGGTGATCGACGCCGATGCGCAGGCGCCGTACCTCACGGACTGGCTCGGTAAGTGGACCGGCAGAACGACGGTGGTTGTGCGTCCGGCCAACACGGCCGAGACGGCTGCGGTCGTGCGGCTGTGCAGCGAGACGCGCACGCCGATCGTCACGCAAGGCGGCAACACCGGCATGAGCGGCGGTGCGACACCCGACGCCAGCGGCGCGCAGGTGGTGCTGAGCACCACGCGCATGAACCGCGTGCGCGCCATCGACCCGATCAACAACACGCTGACGGTGGACGCCGGCGTGATCCTCGCGCACGCCCACGACGCCGCGCGCAGCGTCGACCGCTTCTTTCCGCTGAGCCTGGGCGCGCAGGGCAGCTGCACCGTCGGCGGCAAC
>JAQGMX010000262.1 GCA_028292145.1 Variovorax sp. | reverse complement strand
GCCACGCGCGCGATGTTGTCGCCCTTGATGCCGCCGTCGACTTCCAGCCGGATATCGCGGCCCGATTGATCGATGCGCTTGCGGGCAAGCTCGATCTTCCGCAGTGCCGAATCGATGAAGCTCTGGCCGCCGAAGCCTGGGTTGACGCTCATGATCAGGATCAGGTCGATGTCGTCGATGGCCCAGTCCAGCGATTCGAGCCCTGCGCCGGGATTGAAGACCAGACCCGGCTTGCATCCGGCTGCACGAATCGCCTGGATGCTGCGGTGCACGTGCGGCGACGCGTCGGGGTGGAAGCTGATGTAGTCGGCGCCGGCCTTGGCAAAGGCGGCGGCCAGCGCGTCGACCGGCTGAATCATCAGATGCACGTCGATCGGCACCGGCGTGCCATCAGGCTTTTTCGCATGCGGCTTCAGCGCCTGGCAAACCATCGGACCGAAACTGAGGTTGGGCACGTAGTGGTTGTCCATCACGTCGAAATGGATCCAGTCGGCCCCGGCGGCGATCACTTCGGTGACTTCGGCACCCAGGCGGGCAAAGTCGGCGGAAAGGATGGAGGGGGCGATGCGGTAGGTAGAGGTGCTGCTCATGCCGGGGATTGTCGCAGTGCCGAGTCCTTGCCAACTATGTCCGGGTTACGATGCCGGAATGTCCCAGAGCCCCTTGCGCATACAGGTAGAACCCCGCTACCTCCCCGATCAGTCTTCCCACGCGCAGCAGATCTACACCTTCGCGTACACCATCACGGTGACCAACATTAGTCAGGTCGCGGCGCAGCTGATCGCTCGGCATTGGCTGATCGAAGACGCCTCGGGTCACACGCAGGAAGTCAAGGGCCTGGGCGTCATCGGCAAACAGCCGCTGCTCGCGCCGGGCGATTCGTTCCGCTACACCAGCGGCTGCCGGCTGCATGCCGCCAGCGGCAGCATGCACGGCAGCTTCTTCGTCGTCGACGAACACGGCGGACGCTTCGACGTGCCGGTGCCGCTGTTCGTGCTCGAGGCCGATGCCGGCGGCGCGCAGTCGTCTTCCGCGCGCGTCCTGCACTAGATCTGCGCGGTTTTCCGCATCCCACATGAGCGCCGCGAGCGATCTGTCGACCCTGCTCGCCCGTCTCGATCCGGCGGCGGGCGTGGCCGAGCGCCACATCTGGCTGATCGAGCTGTTCGACTGGCTGCGTGGCGAGCGTGGCACCCGGGCGTCGCCCCGTACGCCTTCCGCAGCGGTGGCACGCATG
Source organism: Variovorax sp. (assembly GCA_028292145.1). Classification (GTDB taxonomy): domain Bacteria; phylum Pseudomonadota; class Gammaproteobacteria; order Burkholderiales; family Burkholderiaceae_C; genus Variovorax. The sequence goes on along the minus strand of JAQGMX010000262.1, from coordinate 1,609 downwards.
GGCCTGCTGCTAGACGCCATCGAATCGCGCCCCGATCTGCAGGCGCTCGCCCGTGACTGGTGGACCGTTTTCTCCCGGACGGTCGATCTCACCGCGCTGCTGGCCGACTACGGCTTCGCGTCGCGCACCGCCTTCCTGAGCGAGCTGAGCGAACGCCTGCGCCGCAAGATCCTGCCCGGCACGCCCGAAACCACCGAGGCGTCCGACCTGTTCCGCATGGTGTTGCCGAGCGATTTCGATGCGCGCTGGATCGTGCTGCTCGACGAAGCCACACTGGTGCGAATCGGCGCGCTGATCGTCGATGCGCCCGCCGATGCGGCGCCCGGCGAGGCACCGCTCTGGCGCCACACGGTGATGGACGCGGTCACCTACTGCACCAGCCAGGTCGTTGCGGCCGGTTTCTCGCCCGAACTGCGGCTGCGCATGTCGCCGACCGTCGAAGGCCGCGCCTTCCACACGCTGATGTCGGACCTGGATCGGCTGCGCGAGGCGATGTTCCGCCTGCCGTGCGACGACGCCGCAGTGCAGGCCGCTTTCCTGACCTTCCGCAGCCGGCTCGACACCTGTCGCCTGGCGACCGCTTCCGTCTATGCGCACCTCGAGGACAACGGCATCTCGGTCGGCCTGGTGTTCCGCCTGCGGCAGCTGCGCGAGCGCGTGCTGCGCATCCGTGAACTGCTCGACTGCCTGATGTCGCCGGTGCCGGGGCCGAGCGTGGCGCGTCTGATCGGCAAGCTGGTGACGGCCGGCGGCGAGCGCAGCAGCATCCGCGCGCTGATCGCCACCAATTCGTCGATGCTGGCGGCCAAGGTCACCGAGCGCAGCGCCGAGGCCGGCGAGCACTACATCACCCGCGACCGCGCGGCGTACTTCCGCATGCTCAAGCAGGCGGCCGGCGGCGGCGCGCTGACCGCCCTCACCGTGCTGATGAAGTTCGCGATCCTCGGCATCGGCCTGACCGCGTTCTGGGGCGGCTTCTGGGCCGGCGCGATGTATGCGGCCAGCTTCGTGGCGATCCAGCTTCTGCACCTGACGCTCGCGACCAAGCAGCCGGCGATGACCGCGCCCGCGATGGCCGCGCGCCTGCACAACATCAAGGCCGCTGGCGCCGTCGAGGTCTTCGTCGACGAAGTTGCGAATCTGGTTCGCTCGCAGGTAGCGGCCGTGATCGGCAACGTCGGCGTGGTGGTGCCGGTGATGCTCGGCATCTGCGTGTTGGCGGCGCTGGCGCTCGGGCATCCGCTGCTCGACGCGGCGCATGCCGACAAGACGCTGCAATCGCTCTCGCTCGCCGGCCCGACGCTGATTCACGCGGCCTTCACCGGCTTGCTGCTGTTTTCGGCGAGCATCGTCGCCGGCTGGACCGAGAACGCGTTCGTGCTGCACCGGCTGGATTCGGCGATGCGCTACAACCCGCGCATCGGCCAAGTGCTCGGCACCGCACGTGCCCGGCGCTGGGCGGATTTCATGCGCACGCACATTTCCGGCTTCGCCTCGAACATCTCGCTGGGCTTCATGCTAGGCCTGGCGCCGGCTTTCCTGGCGTTTTTCGGCATCGGGCTCGACGTGCGGCACGTCACGCTGTCGGCCGGACAGGTGGCTGCGGCTG
>JAQGMX010000234.1 GCA_028292145.1 Variovorax sp. | reverse complement strand
GACGGTTTCCCGGCTCGAAGCGCAGTCTCAGCCGGCGCCGGTCATCGAAAGCGCCTTGCGCAGCGATGCGTCGAAGCTGCCGACGCTTGTCGGCGTCGACCTGGGCGCCGCCGGCTTTGCGGTGGTGAGGGTCGTCAAATCGGTGCCGCGCCCCACGCCAGCGGCTGAAGCGGCGACGCAAGAGAGAGAACAGTTTGCGCAAGCCGTCTCGGCTGCGGAGAACGCCGCTTACTACGCCCTGCTGAAGGAGCGTTTCAAGGCTGAGATCCTGGTGCCGCGCCCGGCCGATGCAACGCAGGCGATGATCCGCTGAAATTTGCAGTTATAATCTGAGGCTCTATGGTGGCTGTAGCTCAGCTGGTAGAGTCCCAGATTGTGATTCTGGTCGTCGTGGGTTCGAGTCCCATCAGCCACCCCAAGAACTCTTCAAACAAAACAGGCACTTCGGTGCCTGTTTTGCTTTGTGCGCCAAAAATGTTGTGTTTGTCCGCATTTGCGATGCAACTTTTTTACCCTGATTGGGCTCACAGTCCGTCACCTGCGACTTTCTCTTACCTTTCGTATTAATACGTTGGTGGCAAAGCGATGCGAGCATTAACTGCATCACCGTCGTATTTCGTACGAAGGCTCAGGCGTTCAAGAAGAAATTTCCTTCGATGAACGTCTCCTGAATGACTACATTCGGGCCACAAATTTTCGCGTCGATCAACTTCGCTTCGGGTTCGGTGAAAACCGATTTTGCAGTTGCTTGCAGATTTTTCTTCGAATTCTTTGCACGGTTATTGTGTTCTGAATTAGAATTTTGTTTTTCAAACAATCCAAACAGGATCCCTGAATGGCCTCGACCCTCGCTGACATCAATTCCCAGATCCAAAAGAACGAAGAGCACATTGCTCAATTGCGCAAACAAGCCGAAGAGTTGCGCAATCACGAACGTGCCGGCGTGATCGAAGAGGTCCGCAAGAAGATTGCCGAATACGGATTGACCGCCAGCGACCTCAAACTCGCAGCAGGTGGCCGCGGCGGTGCTTCTTCCAAGCGCAGCGTCAGCGCCGCACCTGCAAAGGCGGCTGCTAAATACCGCAGCGAAAGCGGTGAAACCTGGTCGGGCGGCCGCGGTCGCAAGCCACGTTGGGTGACCGAGGCACTTGCTGCCGGCAAATCCCTCACCGATTACGAGATCAAGTAAGTCGCATGCGCTGTGGCAGCGATGCTGCCACAGGCGTCATAGACGCCGACTTAATGGACAAAGGCCCGCAGATTTGTATCTGCGGGCCTTTGTCGTTGCGCGCGGTCTTCAGTTCACCATGACCAGTTTTCCTTTCACTCCGCGCGAGCCCATGTGGGCATAGGCCGCTTTCAATTCGGACATTGGCATGGTCTGGTCGATGACCGGTTTGATCTTCCCCTGCGCATACCATCCGGCCAATTCGGCCATCATGTCCGCATTGGCCTTCGGCTCGCGGCGGGCGAAATCGCCCCAGAACACGCCGACCAGCGACGCGCCCTTGAGCAGCGTCAGATTGAGCGGAAGTGCGGGAATGCCGCCGGCAGCAAAACCGACGACCAGATAGCGTCCGCGCCATGCGATCGAGCGAAATGCGGGTTCGGCGAAATCCCCACCGACCGGGTCGTAGATCACATCCGGTCCATTGCCGCCGGTTGCAGCCTTGATCGCGTCGCGAAAGCCGCCCGGGAGGGAGTGCACGCTGTAATTGATCGTCACATCGGCGCCGATCGATTTGCAGAGCGCGCATTTTTCGTCGCTCGATGCGGCTGCAATGACCTTGGCGCCGGCTGCTTTGGCAATCTGTATGGCGGCGGTGCCGACGCCGCCTGCCGCGCCCAATACCAGCACCGTTTCGCCGGCTTTCAATTGGCCGCGATCCATCAGCGCATGCCAGGACGTCGCGTAGATCATGATGAATGCCGCAGCATCGACATGGCTGAATCCTTCGGGCAACACCATGCAGCGCGCAGCGGGCGCAATCACCTGCGTGCCGAAACCGCCGGTGCCCGACAGGCAGGCCACGTTCTGCCCGACCTTGATATGGGTGACGCCTTCTCCGACAGCGCTCACGACGCCGGCGTATTCGGAGCCGGGCACGAACGGCAATGCAGGTTTGTGCTGGTATTTATTCTGAACAATCAGCAGATCGGGAAAGTTGAGGCTCGCCGCCTTGATGTCGACCCGTACTCCTCCCGGACCCGGCGCGGGCGTCGGCAATTCGGTCCAATTCAGGGCATCTACTCCGGTCGGGTTCTCGCAAAGCCAGGCGTGCATCGGGCGTCTCCTTATCAGTGGGTTGGGTCGCGGGTCATCGCAGGTCATGGTAGGGGGCGGCCCGAGCCGTCGTTGTCACAGCCGGGACCGGGCTGCCGCCTACAATCCGCCGATTCCGAGACGCCAATGAAGATACTTATTTCCAACGACGACGGTTTCCAGGCACCCGGCATCGTCGCGCTGTACGAAGCGCTCAAGGACATCGCCGACGTCGAGGTGATCGCGCCCGAACACAACAACAGCGCGAAGTCGAACGCGCTCACGCTTTCCGCGCCCCTGTACGTGCATGACGCGCACAACGGATTCCGCTATGTGACCGGCACGCCGGCCGACTGCGTGCACATCGCGCTCAAGGGGTTGCTCGGCTACCGTCCCGATCTGGTGGTGTCCGGCATCAACAACGGCGCCAACATGGGCGACGACACGATCTATTCCGGCACGGTCGGCGCGGCGATGGAGGCCTACCTGTTCGGCGTGCCGGCCATCGCTTTTTCGCAGACGGAGAAAGGCTGGGGCCATGTCGATGCGGCGGCCCGCGTTGCGCGCCGGCTGGTGCAGCAGATCGAGCGCGAGCGCATGACGGAGGGTCCTGCCTGGTTGCTGAACGTTAACATTCCCAATTTGCCGTTCGACGACCTGAAACCGGTCCAGGTCTGCCGCCTGGGTCGTCGGCATGCGTCCGAGAAAGTCATCGTTCAGGAGAGCCCGCGCGGCGAGAAGATGTACTGGATCGCCGGCGCCGGCGGCGCGAAGGACGGTAGCGAAGGCACCGATTTCCACGCGACGGCTGCCGGCCATGTCGCACTGACGCCGCTGCAGATCGACCTGACCGACCATGCCAATCTCGGCCAGTGGCGTGCGACGGTGGCGCGTCTTCTGGGATGAGCACGCGGCCGGGCTTTCCCGTCAAGCTGACGCCGATCGCTTCCGCCGCCACGCGCGGAAAGCTTCCGGCGACGCCGAACGCGCCGCTCGTTCATTCCACGCCGTCGATGGCGTCCGCCGCCGTCAGGAAGCGCATGGTCGACCGATTGGCCGCGCAGGGCGTCGTCGATGCCCGCGTGCTGCACGCCATGAACACCGTCGAGCGCCACCTTTTCGTCGACAGCGCGCTGATGAACCAGGCCTACGAAGACACCAGCCTCCCGATCGGGCTCGGGCAGACGATTTCCAAGCCCAACGTCGTCGCGCGCATGATCGAGTTGCTGCTCGGCGCGCCGGCACTGGCGAATCAGCCGGAAGGGCGCCTGGGGCGGGTGCTCGAAATCGGTACCGGCTGCGGTTATCAGGCGACGTTGCTGAGCCATGTCGCGACCGAGGTCTACAGCATCGAGCGTCTGCGCGGATTGCACGAGCGCGCACGCGCCAACCTGCGGCACTTTCGCCTCGCCACGGTGCACCTGCTGCTGGGCGACGGGATGCTGGGTTTTCCGAAGGGTGCGCCGTATGCGGGAATCATTGCGGCGGCGGGTGGTGACGCCGTACCGCAGACCTGGATCGACCAACTCGCCGTTGGCGGCCGCATCGTCGCGCCGACCCGAACCGCCGACGGCGGACAGGTGCTGGTGGTGATCGACAAAAGTGCCTCCGGCGTGCAGCGTCGCGTCTTGGAGGCCGTTTACTTTGTCCCTTTAAAATCGGGGATTGCTTGAAGGATGAACACATGCAGGGTATCGGGAATCGGAGCTGGCTTGCCGGCGTGACGCTGGCGTTGACGCTCGTGATTGCGGGATGTACCGCACCTCCCCGAGGTCCCGCGCCGGTCGAGGACCGCGGCACCATGACCCGCGCACCGGGCGCGTCGACGGCCATGTCGGGCGCTCCCGGCGTTTCGCCGCTCACGGTCGACGCATCGGGCAAGCCGCTGCCGGGCATCGAGAACTACGGCAAGCCCGGTTACTACGCCGTCCGGCCGGGCGACACGATCCGCCGCATCGGCAACGAAACCGGTCAGAGCTGGCAGAACATCGTCCGCTGGAACAACCTGGAGAACGCCGATCTGATTGAAGTCGGCCAGGTGTTGCGCGTGATCCCGCCGGGAGTGACCGGCGGCGTGGTCGCCCGACCGGTGGTGCCGCAACCGGCGATCGTTCCTGCAGTTCCCAGTACAGCTGGCGCGGTGGCCGCCACCACGCCCGCTGCGCCGGCCCGACCGCCTGCTGCCAGCGGCGGCGATGAAGACCTGGGCTGGATCTGGCCGGCGCGCGGTGCGCTGATCGCCGGCTTCGACGAAGCCAAGAACAAGGGTTACGACATCAGCGGCAAGGCCGGCGATCCGGTGATCGCCGCAGCCGACGGCCGTGTCGTCTATGCCGGCGCCGGCTTGCGCGGTTACGGCAACCTGATCATCCTGAAGCACAACAACACCTACCTCACGGCCTATGCGCACAACCAGTCGTTGCTCGTGAAGGAAGACCAGTCGGTGCAGAAGGGGCAGAAGATCGCCGAAATGGGCAGCAGCGACGCCGATCGCGTGAAGCTGCATTTCGAGATCCGTCGGCAGGGCAAGCCTGTGGATCCTTCGCGTTATCTGCCGTCGCGCTGAGACCTGGCTTTTTAGCGACCCTTCCTTCCTGTTCTGACAAGGCCTGCGCGGTTGCGCAGGCCTTGCGCATTCCACGGCCCGCAAACATCCGATCCGCCGCATGACGAAAACGAGACATTCCAAGAGAAGAGCGGCGCCGTTGCCGCCGGCCAGCGACGAATGGCTCACGATCGAGTCGCTCGACCTCGAAGCCCAGGGCGTTGCGCGCAAGCCTGACGGCATGGTGGTGTTCATCGAAGGCGCGCTGCCTTTCGAGGAAGTTCAGTACGACGCCCAGCGCAGCAAAAACAACTGGGAGCAGGGCACGCTGCGCGCTATCCGTCGCGAATCGTCGCAACGCGTGAAACCCGGCTGCCCGCACTTCGGACTGCATCCGGGCGCTTGCGGCGGCTGCAAGATGCAGCATCTGGACGCGTCCGCGCAGGTTGCCGTCAAGCAAAGGGTGCTCGAGGACAACCTGTGGCATCTGGGCAAGATGCGTCCCGATGCGCTGCTGCGACCGCTGGAAGGCCCGACCTGGAACTACCGCTACCGTGCTCGGCTTTCGGTACGCTACGTCGCCAAGAAAGGCACGGTGCTGATCGGCTTTCACGAGCGCAAAAGCCAATATCTTGCGGACATGAAGATCTGCCCGGTGCTTCCGGCGACCGTCAGCGCGATGCTCATGCCCCTGCGCGAACTGATCGGCTCGCTCGAGGCGCGCGACACCTGCCCGCAGATCGAACTGGCCTGCGGCGACGCGCCCGACGATGCCGGCATCGCTCGGCTGGGCGTGATCGCGCTGGTGCTTCGGCATCTTCAGCCTCTGTCGGATGCGGACCTGCAGCGCCTGCGCGCTTTCGCCGCGGAACACGTTGGCGTGCAGTGGTGGCTCCAGTCCAAGGGGCCGGACACGGTGAAGTTGCTCGACGAAGGCGGTCCGGTGCTGTCTTACGAACTGCCAGAGTTCGGCATCTCAATGCCCTTCCGTCCGACCGATTTCACGCAGGTCAACCCGCATATCAACCGGGTGTTGGTCGGACGCGCGCTGCGTCTGCTCGATGTGCAAGCAGAAGAGCGTGTGATCGACTGGTTCTGCGGACTGGGCAATTTCACACTGCCGCTCGCGACGCGCGCGCGCGAGGTGCTCGGAATCGAAGGCAGCGACACGCTGGTGGAACGAGCCACGGCCAATTTCGAGCGCAATCGCGCGGCCCGGAGCGGTCACCGCACGCTGTCACCGACACGCTTCGTCATGCGCGACCTGTTCGAGATGACGCCAGCGATGCTGGTTGCCGACGGCAAGGCGGAGAAGTGGCTGGTCGATCCGCCGCGCGAAGGCGCTTTTGCGCTGGCGAAGGCGCTCGTCGAGCTGCATGCGCAGCAGACCGGCGGAGAGATGCAGGGCGAGCCGGTCGCCGGCATTGGCGATTGGCGCTTGCCGAGCCGTATCGTCTACGTGAGTTGCAACCCGTCGACATTGGCGCGCGACGCCGGCTTGCTCGTCAATCATGCGGGCTATGCGTGCACCTTTGCCGGCGTGGTGAACATGTTTCCGCACACGGCGCATGTCGAGTCGATCGCCGTGTTCGACCGGCTGGAGGCTGCGCAGTCGGTTTAAACGACTGTGCCGGGAAAAGAAAAAGGGCCCGCGTGGGCCCTTCTTTTTTGAGCGAAGCAGCAGTGCTGCATCGTGCATCGTCTCCGACGATCAGTCGCGCTGACCGCCGGCAATGCCCAGCAAAGCGAGCAAACCCTGGAACACGTTGAACAGGTCGAGGTACAGAGCGAGCGTAGCGCTGATGTAGTTGGTTTCGCCGCCATCCATGATGCGCTTCAGGTCGTACAGCATGAAAGCCGAGAAGATGGCGATGGTCGCGACCGAGATCGCCATCATGCCGGCCGTCGAGCCGACGAAGACGTTGATGATCGCGCCGACCATCAGCACCAGTGCGCCGACCATGAGGAACTTGCCCATGCCCGACAGGTCGCGCTTGATGACCGTCGCCAGGGACGCCATCACCAGGAAAACGCCGGCAGTGCCGCCGAAAGCCGTCATGACCAACTCGGCGCCGTTCGAATAGCCAAGCACCATCGCGATCATGCGGGACAGCATCAAGCCCATAAAGAACGTGAAGCCGAGCAGCACCGGAACGCCGGCTGCCGAGTTCTTGGTCTTCTCGATCGCAAAGATGAAGCCAAAGGCGCCAGCCAGGAAAACGATCATGCCCATGCCGCCTGTGAGCGCGCGGGTGATGCCGGTTTCGACACCGATCCAGGCGCCGAGCACGGTCGGTAGCAGGCTCAGCGCCAGCAGCCAATAAGTGTTGCGCAGGACGCGATGGCGCTCGGCCTGCGGCAACGCCTGGCCATAGCCGACGGAAGTGTCGAGGGTGGTAACGCGATCGTTCATGGGACAAAACTCCTGAAGTGGGTCTGCGGACAATGCTGCAGATCGGGTCATTCTAGGGTTGCGCAAGCGCCACGCGTGACAAAAACCGCATTGCGTGTTCCGGTATTAGCAGGTAATAGGACGACGGGGTCGACAGCGCTTCATCCTGAGCGGACGGTATGCTCGGCGCTTTACCAGGAACCACGAACGGGTCACTCATGAAGACAAAGTCCTTTCTCGAACTCGCCGACGTCAAGCTCATCGCAGCCGCTGCCGAGGCCGAAGCGCTCCAGAACAACTGGGCGGTGACGATCGCCATCACCGACGACGCAGGCAACCTGCTCTGGTTGCAGCGCCTGGACGGCGCCGCTGCGCTTTCCTCGCACATCGCGCCGGCGAAGGCGCACACGGCTGCCATGGGCCGTCGCGAAAGCAAGGGCTACGAGGACGTCATCAACGGTGGCCGCACGGCTTTCCTGACGGCCCCAGGAATCCAGGGATTGCTCGAAGGCGGCGTGCCGATCCTGAAGGACGGCCATGTGATCGGCGCCGTGGGCGTCAGCGGCGTCAAATCGAATGAAGACGCACAGATCGCCAAGGCCGGGATCGCTGCCTTGGGTCTTTGACGAAAAAAACGCCGACTCAAAGGTCGGTGTTTTTGTTTGGCAGGATCGGCGTGGAAAAAAGTGCTTGGCTAGTCGGCGAACCGTTGGCTAGCAAAAAACGACTTTCGGAGAGTGATCTCCTCAGTCGCCCCACGATGAAACCTTGAAATTCGTGAAGACGTCGGCTGACTTGGTTACTTGGTAAGGATCAGCTTGCCCAGTTTTGTCGTCTGTAGCCGGTAGAGCGAACCGTTGTGCATGATGCCGATCGACCTGCCGCCGCGCAGCAACTCGATGCTCTCCACCATGTTGAGAACACTTGAATCGGATGCTGTCGCCTGGCCGGTGCCCGCCTGGTCGAGCGAGGGGTGGCTCAGCACGGAAGAGACATTGGGTTTGGGTTGCTGCATTTCGAATCCTTTTGCGAAGCGTTGATGTAATGATAATGATTCGCAATTAAAAGTCAATCGTCATGATCGATTTTTTTGATTGGCGATTCATTCCATTGCCAGTTACTTCGCTGCGTCCGGTTCCGTGATGAAGCCGATTTTGCTGACGCCTGCCTCGCGCGCCGCCGACATGGCCTTGGCGACGCGCTCATAGCGCACGGCCTTGTCGCCGCGGATGTGCAGTTCGGGCTGCGGACTTTTGGCGGCTTCGGCAGCCAGCATCGGCTTGAGCGCCGTGTCGTCGATCTTGTTCTCGTTCCAGTAATAGCTGCCGTCGGCGGCGATCGTGAAAAGAATGTTCTGCGGCTTGGTCTGCTCCGGCTCGCTTGTCGCCTGGGGCAGGTCGATGTTCACCGCGTGCTTCATCACCGGCACGGTGATGATGAAGATGATCAGCAGGACCAGCATGACGTCGACCAGCGGCGTCATGTTGATCTCGTTCATCACCTCAT
>JAQGMX010000214.1 GCA_028292145.1 Variovorax sp. | reverse complement strand
AATGTAAAAATTTCCAGCCCTTGTTCCCATCGGATCAGTCTTAAAGACTTGAGAGTTTGCTCATACGGATATGAAGTCGTCTGTGCCTCGATGAGGCGACTTCAAGGTCCGCGCTGACATGCTTCCCAGACCGGTGGCAGTACCGATCGGCATCCGGAAAGCGTCAAGTGACTTGTCGAAAAACCTGAAAGTGCCATGAACCGTATCTCGCTCAGATCGCTACGGCCGATGTTTTTGGCGTTGGCTTGTACTGCAGCCCTCGCACAAAACACACCCCTGCCCGAAACTGCCGCCCAACGTTACGAACGCCGGCTCGACGCCTGCAACATGAGCACCATGCCGGCGCCCGCACGCGAGGCCTGCATCCGTGACGCCGGCCTGGCGATGGACGCCGCCCGCGGCGGTGCGCCGAACAACGTCGAGATGGAATCGTCAGATGGCCGCGCGACGATCATCGCCCCGGCAGGATCGCGCACGCCGCTGAGCGGCTCGGGCATTCGGACGACGGACGACGGGCGCGCGACAGTTGTCGAACCGACCAGCCGCGCGCCCGTGCGCTGATTCACTGCAGCAGCTACAACTGCAAAATCGACTGAAGTCCTTCGCAAGCGTCCGCGAATACGTGCGCCGAGACCTTTCCCGCCGGATAGCCCCTCGCGCCTCGCGCACGCCAATCCAGGGTGCACACGATGTGCGTCAGGACGTAGCATTTTTCTTTCTTGGGGCCAAGAAAGTCGACTGCGAACGGGTTCGAGGCGTTCATCTCGGAGTGAGTCATCGGCAGACCCATCACGAGGCCGGTCTTCTCGTTGAAAGCCCGGGTGGACAGGACGAGCATCGGATGCTCGCTTTTCATCTCCCTGCCCGCTTGAGGATCGAAGTCGATCCAGATCGTGTCACCGCGCTCCGGCGCCCAGGTACCTTGCAACGCCGCCATCAGAAAATTTCTCGGCCGAGGCGACCCTGGATCAGTGGGCCGTTGCCATGAATCTCGGGGTCGTAGCGATCCAGTTTCTGCGCAAGCGTGAGTTTTTTCCGCTCGCCTACCGGCCGGATCAGCACGCCGTCTTCGACGATTTCCATTGTGACGACAACACCTTGCGAAAGGTGTGCCGCTTTGGCTGCAGGTCCGGTAAACCGCAGACCCAGGCCGTTGCCCCAAGCCTGGATGGTTTGTTCGAATACTCGCGCGTTGGGCCGGTCTGATCGCGTCGGTTCGGATGTCATCGAACCAGTCTAGCTCAGTCATACCGGCGTTTCAACACGTTTAAACAATTCAGCCGTTCAACGCCCTCATCTTCCGCTCGCTCGCCCGCTTCATCAGCCGCGGCAGCGCCAGCACAGCGACGATCACCACGACCAGCGCGATCGACATCGGACGCTGCACGAACACCATCGCGCTGCCCTCGCCGATCGACATCGCGTTGCGCAATTGCGCTTCCGCGAGCGGGCCGAGGATCATGCCGACCACCACAGGCGCCGTCGGGAAGTCGAAGCGACGCATGATGACGCCGAGCACGCCGATCGCATAGAGCAGGTACAGATCGAACGCGCTCTGGCGCATGCCATAGGCACCGACCGTCGCGAAGATCAGGATGCCGGCATAGAGCTGGGGCTTCGGAATCTTCAGCAGCTTGACCCACAGCCCGACCATCGGCAGGTTCAGCACCAGCAACATCACGTTGCCGATGTAGAGCGATGCGATCAGCGCCCAGACCAATGCGGCCGAGGTGGTGAACAGCTGCGGGCCCGGCTGGATGCCGTAGTTCTGGAACGCACCGAGCAGGATGGCGGTAGTGTTGCTGGTCGGAATGCCGAGCGTGAGCAGCGGGATCAGCGCGGCCGTCACCGTGGCGTTGTTGGCGGCTTCGGGGCCGGCCACGCCTTCGATGGCGCCGGTGGTGCCGAATTCGGCCTTCGCGTCCTGGTCCTTGGCCAGCTTCTTCTCGACCGCGTAGCTCAGGAAGGTCGGAATTTCGGAGCCGACGGCCGGAATGCAGCCGAACGGCGTGCCGATGGCGGTACCGCGCAGCCAGGCCGGAATCGAGCGCTTCCAGTCGCGGCTGCTCATGTGGACGCGGCTCAGCTTGTTCTGCGCCTCGACGACGCGGCCTTCGAAAAGCACCGCGTAAAGCACCTCGGCCACAGCGAACAGGCCGACCGCGACCAGCACGATCTCGATGCCGTCGAGCAGTTCAGGCACGTTGCCGGTGTAGCGGCCCTGGCCGGAAATCTGGTCCAGTCCGACGCAGCCGGCAGCCAGACCGATGAAGAGCGCCGTCATGCCGCGCAGGGTGCTTTTGCCGAGAACGGCGCTCACGGTGGTGAAGGCCAGCAGCATTAGCAGGAAATATTCCGGCGGGCCGAGCTTGACCGCGAATTCGGCCACGAACGGCGCGAACAGCGTGACGACGACGGTGGCGATGGTGCCGGCAACGAAGGAACCGATGGCGGCCGTGGCGAGCGCAGCGCCCGCCCGGCCGCTCTTGGCCATCTTGTTGCCCTCCATCGCCGTCACCATGCTGGCCGTCTCCCCGGGCGTGTTCAGCAGGATCGAGGTGGTCGAGCCGCCGTACATGGCGCCGTAATAGATGCCGGAGAAAAAAATCATCGACGCGGTGACGTCGACCTTGCCGGTGATCGGCAGCAGCATCGCCACAGCCACCGCCGGGCCGATGCC
>JAQGMX010000191.1 GCA_028292145.1 Variovorax sp. | reverse complement strand
AGACGGCGCAGGCTCGACGTGCCGACCACCGCGCCAAGCGGCAGATCGTCGACCGAAGCGTAGTTGGGCGAGACGAAGGCATCGTGCGGATCTTCGCGCTCCAGCACGCAGGCCAGCGTGAAGCCGGGCGGCAGGTCCATCGGCATGTCCTTGAGCGAATGGACGGCGATGTCGGCGCGGCCCTCGGTCAGGGCGGTTTCGAGTTCCTTGACGAACAGGCCCTTGCCGCCGACCTTGCTCAGCGACTTGTCGAGGATCTGGTCCCCGCGCGTCGTCATGCCCAGCAGGCTGACGGTGTGGCCTCTTTCTTGCAGGAGCGAGCGTACGTGCTCGGCTTGCCAGAGTGCCAGACGGCTTTCGCGCGTCGCGATCACGATGTTGCTCACAGCGTTTTCCAGTGAAAAAGACCGTCGGAATGCTAGCATGTTGCGCCGCAGCAACGCTGCCGGCATCCCTTCCCCAGACCTTCCCGACTTCGGCACCCGACAAGAGGAGCTCACAAGAATGACAACAGGCAAGAAGGCGCCAGCGCGCACCCCCACCGTTTCCAGCGAAGACCAACCGCTCATCGACGACATCCGGCTGCTCGGCCGCATCCTCGGCGACGTGATCCGGGAGCAGGAAGGCGAAGCCACCTATGCGCTGGTGGAGAAGATTCGGACCCTGTCCGTCGCGTTCCGCCGCGATGCGGACCAGGCTGCCGACCGCGCGCTGAAGAACCTGCTGAAGGGCCTGAGCGCCGTCGAGACGGTCCGCGTGATCCGTGCCTTCACCTACTTCAGTCACCTGGCCAATCTGGCCGAAGACCGCCACCAGATCCGTCGCCGCACCGAATCCGACCGCGCCGGCGAGCATCAGGACGGCAGCCTGGAGACGGCGCTGGCCCGCATCCGCAAGGCCGGCGTCTCGCCCGAAGCGGTGGTCGAATCGCTGGCGCACAGCTATGTGTCGCCGGTGCTGACGGCGCACCCGACCGAAGTGCAGCGCAAGAGCATCCTGGATGCCGAGCGCGGCATCGCCCTGCTCCTGACCGGCCGTGACGAGATCGGCTGGCGCCAGCGCGCCTTTGCCGGCCGCAAGGACGCGCTCACGCCCCTCGAATACGCCGACAACGAGAAGCAGATCCGCATCCGTGTGACGCAGCTCTGGCAGACGCGCCTGCTGCGCTTCACCAAGCTCACGGTCGCGGACGAAATCGAGAATGCGCTGAGCTATTACGAGGCAACCTTCCTGCGCGAGATTCCCCGCGTCTATGCCGAACTTGAAACCGCGCTCGGCCACAGCGGCATCGCGCCCTTCCTGCGGATGGGCCAGTGGATCGGCGGCGACCGAGACGGCAACCCGAACGTGACCGCCGACACGCTGCAGTACGCGCTGCGCCGGCAATGCGAACTCGCGCTGCGCCACTACCTGACCGAAGTGCATTACCTGGGCGGCGAACTGTCGCTGTCGGCCACGCTGGTCGATATCTCGGTCGAGATGCAGGCGCTGGCCGAAGCCTCGCCGGACGTCAACGACCACCGTGTCGACGAGCCGTACCGCCGGGCGCTGACTGGCGTGTATTCGCGTCTGGCCGCCACGCTGCGCGAACTCACCGGCGGCGAGGCCGCGCGCCATGCGGTCGCACCGCAGAACCCCTATCCGAACGCCGAGACCTTCCTGGCCGATCTGCGCACCATCGCCGACTCGCTGACCGAGAAGCACGGCGCCACGCTGATCGCGCACCGCCTCGGCCCGCTGATCCGCGCGGTCGAGGTGTTCGGCTTTCACCTGGCGACGGTCGATCTGCGCCAGAGTTCGGACAAGCACGAAGCCGTCGTCGCCGACCTGCTGGCGCATGCGCGCATCGAGCCCGACTATTCCGCATTGGCCGAGGACGCCAAGCAGACATTGCTGCTGCGCATGCTCGGCGAAGCGCGGCCGCTGCGCGTGCCCGACGCCGACTACACGCCGCTCACCCGCAGCGAACTCGCCATCTTCACGGCCGCCCGCACGGCGCGCGCCCGCTACGGCGCCGCGGCGATCCGCCACTACATCATCAGCCACACCGAAACCGTGAGCGACCTGCTGGAGGCGCTGCTGCTGCAGAAGGAAGTAGGGCTGATGCGCGGCGAGCTGCATGCCGAGGACGGCACCGACGCGGCCGGCGGCGCCGTCTGCGACCTGATCGTGGTGCCGCTGTTCGAGACCATCGAAGACCTGCGCAATGCGGCGCCGATCATGCGGGCCTTTTATGCGCTGCCGGGCATCAAGGCGCTGGTCCAGCGCTCGGGCGCGCTGCAGGACGTGATGCTGGGCTACAGCGACAGCAACAAGGACGGCGGCATCTTCACCAGCAACTGGGAGCTCTACCGCACCGGCCTGGCACTGGTGAAGCTGTTCGACGAACTGAACGGACCCGAACAGACCGCCAGCCCCCCGATTCGGCTGCGCATGTTCCACGGGCGCGGCGGCACGGTCGGTCGCGGCGGCGGTCCGAGCTATCAAGCCATCCTGGCGCAGCCTCCCGGCACGGTGCGCGGGCAGATCCGGCTCACCGAACAGGGCGAAGTCATCGGCTCCAAGTACGCCAATCGCGAAATCGGTCGGCGCAACCTCGAAACGCTGGTCGCCGCCACGCTGGAAGCGACCTTGCTGCCGGCCGGCAAGGCGGCGCCTGCCACCTTCCTCTCGGCGGCGGCCGAGCTGTCGTCGGCGAGCATGGCGGCCTACCGCAAGCTGGTTTACGAAACCCCCGGCTTCGGCGACTACTTCTTCAGCGCGACGCCGATCCGCGAGATTGCCGAACTCAATATCGGCTCGCGCCCTGCCTCCCGCAACCCGAACCGCAGCATCGAAGACCTGCGCGCCGTGCCCTGGAGCTTCAGCTGGGGGCAGTGCCGGCTCACGCTGCCGGGCTGGTATGGCTTCGGCTCGGCGATCGAGCAATTCGTCGCCAGCGCCGCCACGCCCGCAGCCGCCAAGGAACGCCAGGCGCTGCTCCAGCGCATGTACGTGCAGTGGCCGTTCTTTCGCACGCTGCTGTCGAACATGGACATGGTGCTGGCCAAGAGCGATCTGGCGCTGGCATCGCGCTATTCCGAACTGGTGGCCGACCGCAAGCTGCGCCAGAAGGTGTTCGGAATGATCGAAGCCGAATGGCATCGCACGTCGGATGCGCTGACGCTGATCACCGGGGCCAAGCAGCGGCTGGCCGGCAATGCCGACATGCAGCGCTCGGTGCAGCATCGTTTTCCGTACATCGATCCGCTGCACCACCTGCAGGTCGAGCTGATGCGGCGCTATCGGGCGGGCGAAGGCGGCGAAAGATTGCAGCGCGGCATCCACATCTCCATCAACGGCGTTGCGGCGGGGCTGCGTAATACAGGTTGAACGACGTTTGTCATCCGCCGGCCTACGTTGCAACGCGCCAAGCTGGCGGAAAAAGGCCATTACCAAGGGAGTACCCTGAGAACACGTAAACAATATTTCGCACTTTCGCGCGGTCGTTAACGTTTTCTATAGGAACGGTCGTCATGTCTTCGTCGCAAACCCTTGCTTCTTCCGCCGGAATCAGTGCAACTTCGGCCCGCGTGCCGTTCGACTTCGTCAGCAGCGACATCGACGACCTGGCTTCGCACATGAGCCATTGCGCGGCATCGCAAAGCCGGTGGTTTGCAGTTCGAAGCCATCTTCAGCAAATTCATGCGATGGCGGCTGGCCGCATCGTGACGATGGCCTGTATTGCGGCCTCCGTCGGTATCGCCCTCCTCGCATTCGCCTGACGCGGTGGCGCCGGCCATCCACCGCCTGGCGTCGCTCAGCACCTACGCCAGCGCGCTACTCGTCCGGCCGCTTGCGCCGTCACAACAACCCATCCGCGCCGAACTTTTCGGCATCCAGCGATTCGCGGAGCACGGGCGCAGCCTTGCGCGTGCGCAGGCGGTACAGGAGCTTGGTACCGACCGGGGCGTCGCGCCTTTCTTCCCGCGCGTCGATGAGAACCTGGCGTCGCTGCGGACCGCGTTCGACTACATCGCGCTGATTTCGCAGAGCGGGCGCTATGTGTCGCCGGCCGCCGAATGGTTGCTGGACAACTTCCATCTCGTCGAAGCGCAACTGCAGCAGATCCGCGAAGGCGTGCCGCGCAGCTATTACGCGCGGCTTCCCAAGCTCGCCGCGCCGCCGCTGGCCGGGTTGCCGCGCGTCTACGGCATCGCCTGGGCCTATGTGGCGCACACCGACAGCGTGCTGAACGCCGACCTGTTCACCACTTTTCTCGATGCCTACCAGGAAGTCGACGAGCTCACGCTGGGCGAACTCTGGGCGCTGCCGACGACTTTGCGCGTCGTGCTGCTCGAAAACCTCCGCCGGGTCGCCGAAAGCATTGCCGAGAACAAGGTCGCGCGCGAAGTCGCGCATGCCGTGTGGGATGCCGAGGATCCGCTGTCGGACATCGATCTCGACGCCATCTACGGCATGGTCCAGTCGCACGGCCTGCACCAGAGTTACTGCGCGCAGCTCTGGCAGCGCCTGCCGGTCGAGCGCAGCGAGCGTCAATCGCCCGTCGTGGCCTGGACCGAGCGCCACTGCCCCGCCGGCCCGGCCCTGATCAACGAGGCGCAAGCCAACCAGGCGGCAGCCAACCTGACCGTCGGCAACATCATCACAACACTGCGCCTGATCGGCCAGGTGGAATGGGCCGACCTGATCGAACCGGTGAGCCGCTCGCTGCGCGTGCTGCGCGATCTGCCCAGCTTCGCGTCCGAAAGCGAGCGCACGCGCCAGCAGATCACGCATGCGATGGAACAGGTCGCGCGGATCACCGAGCGGACCGAGCGCACGGTCGCCGAAACCGTCGTGCAGCTGGCGCAGACAGCCACCGCCGCGTCCCAGATCGCCCAAGGCGGCCTCCCGACGATGCCGCCCGCGCGCGGGACCGACGCGGCCCACACGGCCGGCTATCACCTCTTTGGCCGCGGCCGCCCTGCGCTGATCGACGCCCTGCTGGTCAAAAGGCGCCTGCATCCGTCGTCCGACGCCACGCACGGCGCCTTCGGACCGGAACGCACCGCCACGATCCCGCGCAACTGGCGCCTGCCGATCTATCTGGCCTGCATCGCGCTCGGCACGGCGATGGCGATCGCCGGCATCTCGCGCGGTCTGCTGCACCGGCAATCCGACTTCGACGCCGCAACCATCGCCGCGCTGATCCTGCTGATCTGGCCGATCTCCGAAGCCGTGATCGCACTGGTCCACCGCATGATTGCCGAGTCGGCGCGCGTGCAGACGCTGCCGCGGCTCGACTTCGCCGGCGGCATTCCGCCCGAGCACCGCGTGCTGGTCGCGATGCCGACGATGTTGGGCTCTGTCGACGGCAACGCACGCCTGGCGCACCGGC
>JAQGMX010000184.1 GCA_028292145.1 Variovorax sp. | reverse complement strand
CGCACGGTGCCCGCGAGCGGGCGCGTGGTCGTCAATGGGACCGAAGAGAGCTTGCGGCGCGTGCTGGCGCAAGGTTGCTGGAGCGAAGTCGCGCGCTTCGGCGCTGCGGATGATGGTGAGGATGGTGAGGATGGCGCAGACTGGCAGGCGGACGGCGCGCATGACGCCTTCGATGTGCAATTGCGCGGCAAGACCGTCGGCAGGGTCAACTGGGCGTTGTCCGGC
Source organism: Variovorax sp. (assembly GCA_028292145.1). Classification (GTDB taxonomy): domain Bacteria; phylum Pseudomonadota; class Gammaproteobacteria; order Burkholderiales; family Burkholderiaceae_C; genus Variovorax. The sequence continues at coordinate 3,392 of JAQGMX010000184.1, read as the reverse complement.
CTGCATAACCAGATGAATGCGCTGGCGGCTATCGCAGCCGCCGAGCATGTGGGCGTCGCGCCGGCGGAAGCGGCTTCGGCGCTGGGAAGTTTCCGCAACGTGCGGCGCCGCATGGAACTGCGCGGCACGGTCGTGCGATCTGACGGCGCCATCACGGTCTACGACGATTTCGCGCATCACCCGACCGCCATTCGCACCACGCTCGACGGACTGCGTCGCCAGCTCGACGGCCAGGGCAGAAAGACCGACCGAATCCTTGCAGTCTTCGAGCCGCGCAGCAACACCATGAAGCTCGGCACGATGGCGGCGCAGCTGCCTTGGAGCCTCGAGGCAGCCGACCTGGCCTTCTGTCACAGCGGCGGGCTGGGCTGGGACGTGTCGTCGGCATTGGCGCCGATGGGCCGACGGGCAAGCGTGGTCGATTCGATTGCGCCGCTGGTTGCCCAGGTCGCCGAAGCTGCGCGACCGGGCGATCACATCGTCTGCATGAGCAACGGCGGCTTCGGCGGCGTGCACGACAAGCTGCTCGCCGCGCTGAAGCTTTAGCCGCGGCGGTTCTTCACCGCTTGCGCCAGCGTTTCGAGCACCTGCTCCGAATCGTCCCAACCGATGCACGCATCGGTGATGCTCTTGCCGTACTCGAGGCCGGCGATCGGGTGCACGCCCGGCGTGAACTTCTGCGCGCCGGCCGTCAGGTGGCTTTCGACCATCACGCCGAACACGTGGCGGCTGCCGGTCGCGATCTGGTTGGCGATGTCGGCGGCGACGTCGATCTGCTTCTGGTGCTGCTTGGAGCTGTTCGCATGGCTGCAGTCGACCATCAGGGTCGGACGCAGGCCGGCGGCTTCGAGGTCGCGGCAAGCAGAGCCGACGCTTTCGGCGTCGTAGTTCGGCGCCTTGCCGCCGCGCAGGATCACGTGGCAATCCTTGTTGCCGTTCGTCTGCACGATCGCAACCTGGCCGTTCTTGTGCACAGAGAGGAAGTGATGGCCGCGCGCCGCAGCCTGGATGGCGTCGGTGGCGATCCGGATGTTGCCGTCAGTACCGTTCTTGAAACCGATCGGCGCCGAAATGCCCGAAGCGAGCTCACGGTGCACCTGGCTTTCGGTGGTGCGCGCGCCGATCGCGCCCCAGGAGATCAGGTCGGCGATGTATTGCGGCGAGATCACGTCGAGGAATTCGCTGCCCGCGGGCAGGCCGATGCGGTTGATGTCGATCAGCAACTGGCGTGCGATGCGCAGGCCTTCGTCGATACGAAAGGTTTCGTCCAGGTACGGATCGTTGATCAGGCCCTTCCAACCGACGGTTGTGCGCGGCTTCTCGAAATAGACGCGCATCACGATTTCCAGCGAATCGGCGTATTTGTCGCGCATGACCTTCAGGCGGCGCGCGTAGTCGAGCGCGGCAGCCGGATCGTGGATCGAGCACGGCCCCATGATCACCAGCAGACGGTCGTCCTCGCCGGCCATGATGTTGTGGATGTTCCGGCGGGTGTCGGTGATCAGGGATTCGACAGCCGTTCCGCGGATCGGGAAAAAGCGGATCAGATGTTCGGGAGGGGGGAGCACGTTGATGTCCTTGATGCGTTCGTCGTCGGTCTGGCTGGTTTTTTCGACGCTCGCATACCAGCTGTCGCTGGTGGGGGCGGTGGGGTGGATCATCGTGAGGCTCCTGGGGATCGTTGGAACTGAACAATTGAGAACAAAAAAAACCGCCGGGCTTGAGGCGCCGGCGGTTTTGGGAGGTTTTCTTGTCTGATCGCTTTTTAGGCGCTCACCTCTCGTCCGCCGGAAACCGGGAACCAAAAGTAGCCATAAAAGTAAGAGCGGACGGAAGACATCGGTCGCGAATCTAACACAGATGAAAAAGCGCGAATCGCTGCAGAGCCGTCAAGCCGTGCCGCCGACCGTGAGCCCGTCGATGCGCAGCGTCGGCTGGCCGACGCCGACCGGCACGCTCTGGCCTTCCTTGCCGCAGGTGCCGACGCCGGAGTCGAGCGCCATGTCGTCGCCGATCATGGTGACGCGCGTCAGGGCGTCGGGCCCGTTGCCCACGATGGTCGCGCCCTTGACGGGATACTGGATCTTGCCGTTCTCGACCCAGTAGGCCTCGCTCGCCGAGAAAACGAACTTGCCGCTCGTGATGTCGACCTGGCCGCCGCCGAAGTTGGTGGCGTAGAGCCCCTTCTTGATGCTGGCCACGATCTCATCCGGCTTGCGGTCGCCGCCGCGCATGTAGGTGTTGGTCATGCGCGGCATCGGCACATGGGCGTAGCTCTCGCGACGGCCGTTGCCGGTCGCCTTGACGCCGGTGAGGCGCGCGTTCATCGAATCCTGGATGTAGCCCTTGAGGATGCCGTCCTCGATCAGCACATTGCGCTGGCTAGCGTTGCCTTCGTCGTCGACGTTGAGCGAACCGCGGCGGTCGGCGATGGTGCCATCATCGAGAACGGTGACGCCCTTGGCGGCCACGCGTTCGCCGATCCGGCCCGAAAATGCGCTCGATCCCTTGCGGTTGAAGTCGCCTTCCAGCCCGTGGCCGATAGCCTCGTGCAGCAGGATGCCGGGCCAGCCCGGACCGAGCACGACGACCATCTCGCCCGCCTTCGCAGGACGCGATTCGAGGTTGGTCAGGGCCGACTTGACTGCATGATCGACGTATTCGGCGATCTGCTCGTCGGTGAAATAGGCCAGGCCGAAACGCCCGCCGCCGCCGCCGGAACCGATCTCGCGGCGGGCAACACCGCCGACAGTCTGCTCGGCGATCACCGTCACGGACAGCCGCACCAGCGGCCGCACGTCGGCCGCCAGCGTGCCGTCGGCGCGCGCGATCAGCACCACGTCGTACTCGCTCGCGAGGCCGGCCATCACCTGCGCGACGCGCGGATCGCGGCTGCGGGCGAGTTTCTCGACCTTTTCGAGCAGCTTGACCTTGGCCGTGCTGTCGAGCGTGGAGATCGGATCGACACCGTTGTAGAGCGACCGGCTCGATGCGATCTTGCGGGTCGGCACCTTGGCGCGACCGCTGCGGGCGGTGGATGAGATCGATCGCACCGTGCGTGCCGCGTCGAGCAACGAGGCTTCGGAAATGTCGTCGGAATAGGCGAACGCCGTCTTTTCGCCACTGACTGCTCGCACGCCGACGCCCTGGTCGATGCTGAAGCTACCGGTCTTGACGATGCCCTCTTCGAGGCTCCAGCCTTCGCTGCGCGTGTACTGGAAGTACAGATCGGCATCGTCGACCTTGTGCGCCTTGATCTCGGCCAGCGCCTTGCTCAGGTGCGACTCGTCGAGTCCGAAGGGCGTGAGCAAAAGGCCTTGCGCGACGGCAAGACGTTCGATGGTGGGTTCGCGAGAAATCATTGCTGGATTATTGCTCGCCCCCAGGCTGCG
>JAQGMX010000174.1 GCA_028292145.1 Variovorax sp. | reverse complement strand
AAGATTTGTTCACCGTCGTGCTGGAGCAATTCCGCACCGACACCGCCGATTACGCCGACTATCTGCTGCCAGCGACGGTGCAGATCGAGCACTGGGACATCCACACCAGCTACGGCCACACCGACGTCCTGCTCAACAAGCCGGCCGTGGCGCCGCGCGGCGAGGCGCGCAGCAACGCCTGGGTTTTCGGCGAGCTCGCGCGGCGCATGGGCTTCGACGAGCCGTGCTTTGCGGACGACGACGAGGCGCTGTGCCGCAGCGCCTTCGCGCCTGGCGCAAACGACATCGACGAACTCGAAGCGCGAGGCTTCACCAGCGTGGACCAGCCGGAAGCCCCGTTCGCCGAAGGGCGCTTCCCGACGCCGTCGGGCCGCTGCGAATTCTTCAGTGCCCGGCTGGCGGCGATAGGCCAGGACGGCCTGCCCGATCACCTGCCCAACTACGAGGCCGCGGGCAGCTCCACGCGTTTTCCGCTGGCGATGATCTCGCCGCCGGCACGCAACTTCCTCAATTCCACCTTCGTCAACGTGACCAGCCTGCGCGCCATCGAAGGCGAGCCGCTGCTGGAGATCCATGCGGCCGATGCGGCGTCGCGCGGCATCGCGGACGGCGCGATGGTGCGCGTCTTCAACGGCCGCGGCGAGCACCGCTGCCGCGCCGAGGTGTCGCGCCGCGCCCGGCCCGGCGTGGTGCACGGTCTGGGCATCTGGTGGCGCAAGCTCGGTTTCGACGGGACCAACGTCAACGAACTCACCAGCCAGCGCCTGACCGACATCGGCCGCGCGCCGACCTTCTACGACTGCCTGGTGGAAGTCGAGCCCGCCGGTGCCGCCCGCGAATGATGAAAGGGTTGTTCGCAGTTCTGCTCGCGCTCGGCCTGACGGGATGCGCCGACCTTGGCTACTACTGGCAGTCGGCCAGCGGCCACGTCGACCTGATGCGGGCCGCGCGCCCTGTGCCGGAATGGCTCGAAGACCCGGCCGCGTCGCCGGCGCTCAAGGCCAAGCTCGAACTCACGCAGCGCATCCGCCGTTTCGCCGTGACCGATCTCGGCCTGCCGGACAACCGCAGCTACACCGGTTACGCCGACCTGCATCGCAATGCCGCCGTATGGAACGTCGTTGCGGCGCCCGAATATTCGCTGAATTTAAAGACCTGGTGCTTTCCGGTGGCCGGCTGCGTCGGCTATCGCGGCTACTACAACGAGGCCGATGCGCGGGCCGAGGCCGAGGCTCAGCGTGCGGCGGGGCTCGAAGTCGCGGTGTATCCGGTGCCGGCCTATTCAACGCTGGGTTGGCTGAACTGGGCGGGCGGCGATCCGCTGCTGAGCACCTTCATCAACTACCCGGAAGGCGAACTCGCGCGGCTGATTTTTCATGAGCTGGCGCATCAGACGGCCTATGCGGCCGGCGACACGCTGTTCAACGAGTCCTTCGCGACGGCGGTCGAGCGGATCGGCGGCGAGCGCTGGCTGCGCACGCAGGCGAGCGACGCGGCGCGGGCCGAATATGCGCAGTTCGACGGCCGGCGCCGTGAATTCCGGGCGCTGACCCTTGCCACGCGCCGGAAGCTGCAGGCGGTCTACGACTCGCCGGAAGCCAGGACGCAGGACCGGACGGCGGTGGAGGCGATGAAGGCCGAGGCAATGCGCGGCTTTCGCGCCGACTATGCGGCGCTGCGCGCAGGGTGGCCGGCAAACCGTCAGGCCGCTTACGACGGCTGGGTCGCGCGTGCCAACAATGCGACTTTTGGCGCGCAGGCCGCGTACGACGATTTGGTGCCGGCATTCGAAGCGATGTTCGCGCGCGACGGCGGCGACTGGCCGCGTTTTTACGCAGAAGTGAAACGGCTGGCCTCGATGTCGAAGGAAGAGCGGCATCTGGCGATGGTCGCGCTCGGCGGAGCAGGCGACACAGGCGGCGACGGCAGCGCAACACCAAGGCCCGCACGCGACCCGCGCGGCGTCGCGTTACCCGCGCAGTGAGTCGATCAGGTCGATGTACTTCTGCTTGGCTTCATCGGCGGACAGGCCTTTTTGAGCCGTCCACGCATCCCATTTGGCGCGCGGAACGAATTCGCTGAAGCTGGGCCGCTTGGCCGTGTTGTCGCCTTCGGTGGCTTGCTTATAAAGGCCGTAGATCTTCAGCAGCGTCGGATTGTCCGGACGTTCGGCCAGAAGCTTGGAATTGGCCTCTGCGGCTTCGAAAAGGGTTTGGAGAGATTGCGGATCAGACATCCAGAAATGTTAACGGCGCTGCCGCGCGCCTTCAGTCGGACAACCCCGCGCGTGCCAGTTCGACGTCGAGGCGTTCGCGCGCATCAGCCGGGGGGAGGGCGGCGGCTTTTTCGTAGAGGCGGGTCGCCTCGGCGCTGTGGGCTTCGTGGTCGAGCATCAGCAAGCCGCGCGCGTACTCCATCCAGGCGCTGGCGGAATTCGGATTGAGCGCGACGCCGCGCTCGAACATCGCGACGGCGGTTTCGGCACGGACGCCGTAGGTCATGTTGCCAACCAGCGCGCCAACCTTGTCGATCACCTCGGCATGGAAGGCGCCGAGCGCGATGTGCGCGTCGGCATGGCCCGGTTCGAGCGCGACCACGCGTTCCAGCGTCTGCTTCACTTTGCCGCCCAGCCCTTGCGCCAGCGCCCGGGCCACGCTGATGCCCTGGGCGTAGCGGCCCAGCGCATAGGCTTCCCAGTACAGCGCATGAAAGTTGTCGGGTTCTTCGACCGCCTGCATTCCGGCGCGCTCGGCCACGAGCATGAAGAGCGCCAGACGCGCCGCCTCGTGCGGCTCGATGTAGTTGGCATAGATGGCGGTCGCCTGGTTGGCGAGCGTGAGGCCGTCGGCGCCGTGCTGCAGACCGATGTCGGTGGCGCGCTGGAATTCGCCGCTGTGATACAGCGCCCAGCCTTCGAGCAGCGGTCCGGGTGGCGGCGTCGGCAACGCCTGGCCGGCATGCAGGCGCGCCCATCGCGCCAGAAGATCGTCGGGCCTGACGGCGGTCACGTCGTCGTAGGGCATCGGCGTCCAGACGGACGGGATCGTGCGCATGCAGTGGGCCGGGTAGGCCGGAGAACCGGCATTCGTCGAGTGCGCGGCACCGGCCCGGCGCTCTTGAGTCTGTTCGCGTGTGTGCATGCGCTACCTCTTTCCTTGCGTGTCCGGAAGTATTCGGCCGTGTTCAGGCCTCGAGTGCCAGGTCTTCGCCGGCATAGGCCCGGCCGAGGGTGAGCAGGTGGCGCCGCTGGGCCGGTGCCAGGTACGGCGCCATCAGATGAAGCGTGTGCTGCGCGCCCCGCAACAGCGCAGCCTGCGCATGCAGCGGCTCCAGCGCCTCGCGCGGATTTCTCACGTATTCGTAGCTCAGCCAGTACGTCAGCACGACCACCATGCTCTGCGCCAGCGTGTCGACTTCGGACGCATCCATGTCCAGATGCCCGGCTCTGCTCAGGCCGTCGAACAGCGTGCGGATGGCCCTAGTCTTGTTCTGGAGCACGAGCTGGAACTGTTTCTCGAGCCGGCGGTTCTTGCTCAGCAGATCGTTCAGGTCACGGTACAGGAAACGATAGCGCCACAGCAGTTCAAACAGACTATGCATGAAGAACCATGCGTCCTCCACGTCGTGCACGCCTTCGCTTGCATGCAACAACTCGTTGAGTTCGCGCTCGTAGCTCTCGAACAGCCGGTTGATCAGCTCATCCTTGGCCGGATAGTGATAGTAGAGATTGCCGGGGCTGATGTTGAGCTCGCCGGCAACCAGTGTCGTGGACACATTGGGTTCGCCGAAGCGATTGAACAGGTCGAGCGCGGCTTCGAGGATGCGCTCTGCCGTGCGTCTAGGCGCTTTCTTGGCCATCAGGGAGCCCCGTTTCTTGTCTCTTTG
>JAQGMX010000206.1 GCA_028292145.1 Variovorax sp. | reverse complement strand
GGCGACCAGCACGCAACCCGGGCGACTTTCGCCATTCGCGCCGGCTGTTCCGGCAACGGTCGCGCCTTCGCGGAACCGGTCCATCAGCACGCGCTTGGGCAATTCGCCCTGCACCAGCACTTCGGGCCGGCCATCGGCGTCCCAGAGTTCGAGTTGCCGGCGCAGTGCATCGGCGATCGTGCGCAGGGCGCGCAGCGTGGTGGTCAGCACCAGCGTGCGACCGCCGAGCAGCCGGGCGCCTTGTGTGGCCAGCTGTGCGACGCGTGTTCCGTGCAACGGATCGTTGGGCTTCGGGAACGCGCGCGGGACGTAAAGAGCGGCCTGATTCGCGTAGTCGAACGGGCTTTCGACGCGCAAAACTCGTGCGTCGGTGAGTCCGCACGGCTCGGTGAACCAGCGCAGCCTGGCGTCGTCGCCGAGCGTGGCCGAGGTGAATATCCAGGCGCGACCGGTGTCTTCGGGGTCGGCCGCACCTTTCTTGAGCACGCGCGTGCGCACGGCTTCGGCAATGTCGAGCGGCGATTCGACCAGCCGCAGCTGTGTGCCGACATCCAGCCAGCGGACCGAGCCGAGCGGGCACGGATCGGCGAAGCGCCCGGCGCGCTCGGCCAGTTTCAGGGCGCGCTCGTGCAGCCGCACGAAATCCGGCGAAATCTCGCTGACGGTGTCTAATCCTTCGGCTGCCAGCTCGAAGGCCTGCTGGAGCAAATCGAGCGATTCGCCCCAGATGCGCTGGTCAATGCCCTCCGGCGCCGTGGCTTTGCCGGCGGCGTTCCAGCGCAGCTTCGTACCGGGATACTGCTTTCCGGCGGCCAGTCGCAATTCGCGCGCGCCGCGTTCGACCGCCGCAGCCAGCTGGTGCCAGTCGACCAGGCCGCGCGCGTGCTGCAGGCCGGCGGCCATGACGTCGCGCGCGAAATCCAGCGCCTGGCCGGTGCCGAGCTGGGTGCCGAGAAACTGCACGCCGATCTCGTTGAGCTGGTGCGCCTCGTCGAACACGACGACGCGCACGCTGGGCAGCAGCTCCGCCATGCCGGATTCACGCACGGCAAGATCGGCGAAGAAAAGATGGTGGTTGATGACCACGACATCGGCGGCGAGCGCCTCTCGACGCGCCAGATTCACATGACAAGGCTTGAACTGTGGGCACTGCGCGCCGAGGCAGTTCTCGCGCGTCGAAGTGAACAGCGGAATCAGCGGCGAACGCTCGTCGAGGCCCGGCAACTCGGCCAGATCGCCGGTCCGGGTGGCCGTCGCCCATTGCTCGATCTTGGCCAGCGTGCGAAGGCTGCCGCGCTCGGGCAGCGATGCGTCGTGCCGCGCGAGACCAAGGCGGTGCAGGCACAGATAACTCCCGCGGCCCTTGAGCAACGCCGTCCGGACAGGCAGGTTCAGCGCCTCGACCAGCCGTGGCAGATCGCGGCCGAAAAGCTGATCCTGCAGCGCCTTGGTCGCCGTCGACAGCAGCACGCGCTCGCCGCTCAGCAGCGCGGGCACCAGATAGGAGAAGGTCTTGCCGACACCGGTGCCGGCCTCGACCACCAGCACGCCGCCCTCGTCGATGGTTTCCGCCACCGCAAGCGCCATCTGCGTCTGGCCGTCGCGTTCGCGGAACTGCTCGGCCGCGCGCGACAGTACGCCGCCTTCGGTGAAAGCCTCGCGCACCTGCGCGACGAGGTCTTCGCCGGCCGGTGTCGCGCGGGCTCGCAGGACCGGATCGCCGTAGGGCGCGTCAGGCGGGTCGTAGTCGTCGGGAAAGGGTTCGATGGAGGGCAACAGGCGGAGCGATCGGGCAATTTCTCGCTCGATAATACGTCCTCGCCGACGAACCACCGACCTTCCCAGACCGCGCCCCGAGCGCTTTTGCGCCATGACACGAGGCTTACGACTCGCCGCCGCCACCGGTCTCCACAAGGGAGATCGCCCTTATCAACAGGATCAGGTCCTGGTGCTCGAACATCCGCGCGCACCGGGCTGCATCCTGGCGGTCGTCGCGGACGGCATGGGCGGGCGAAGCGGCGGGCGCAAGGCATCCGATCAGGTGCTCATGACGGCGCGCCAGCTTTTTGCGCGCTACCGGCCGGCGCATGACGACCCGGCACGGCTGCTGCGCCAGCTTCTCGAAGACGCCCACACCGTCATCAAGCTCACCGCCCTGTCGAGCGAGCAGGAGCCGCACAGCACGCTGGCGGCGGTGCTGGTCAATCCGCAGGGGAAATGCGCCTGGATTCATGCCGGCGATTCGCGCATCTACCAGTTCCATGACGGTCACATGGTGAAGCGGACGCTCGACCATTCCTATGTGCAGGCGCTGATCGACCGCGGCGAGATTTCCGAGGAAGAGTCGGTGCACCACCCGCAGTCGAATATCCTGCTCGGCTGCCTCGGCATGACCACGACGATGCCGCCGCTGACGCTGCACACGGTGCCGCAACTGGAAGCCGGCGACACATTGCTGCTGTGCAGCGACGGCTTATGGCATTACTTCACGCCCGAGGAAATGGGCTCGGTGCTGGTCAGCCAGCCGCCACGCGCAGCGGTCGAACTGCTCGTGTCCGAAGCGCGGCGTCGCGCCAGGGGTCGCGGCGACAACCTGTCCATCGTGGTGCTCAAGGTCGAAGCCTTGCCCGGCGCAGTGAGCGCGAGCGCAGTCATCGACTAGGAAATCAGGGCGCCGTCGGGGTCGGGGTTGGGATCGGCGTCGGGGGCAGAGGCGCGGAACGCGGCTTGGTGCGTTCGGCGTTGCGTTTCTCGACTTCGGCCTTCCGCTCCGCCGCCTGCGCGGCCCTGCGCTCGTAGTCGGCACGGTTGGACGGCGCCTGCGTCCGCAAGCGCGCAGCCTTGGTTTGCTCCTCGGCCTGGGCAGCCTGTTTGCGCAGGAACGCCGCACGATTCGACTCGGCCTGCGCCGCGGTTTCTTCGCGACCCTTCGCATGATCCGCCGCTCTCTGCTCGCGGTCCTGCTGGGACTGGACCGAGCGATCCCGCTCCTCCTGCGAGGTCGAAGGACTCTTGGCCTCGAGCCGCTCCAGCTGCGCGGCGCCGCGCTGCTTGCGCTCGATGTCGTTGATCGACGCCCGCTGCCGCTTGATCGAATCGTCTTCGGTGCGCTTGCGCTTGCGACTGTCCGCCAGACAGTCTTCGACCGCAAAACGCTGGTAGCACGCCGCCTGCTCCTGCTTGAAACGCTGGTCGATCGCGTTCTGTTCGGACGCCAGGCGGCTTCGCTCGGCCGAAAGCTCGAGATTGCCGGTGGTCGCGATGGACTGCGCCTGCGCAATGACGGGCGCTGCCAGCACGACAACCAGCAGAACGAACGAAGAAAGCGCTTGTTTGATCATCGGATTCAGGTGAGCCGCGTGTCGACCACGCGGCGTTCGAGGGCAAGAAACTCGGCCGACTGCATCTCGGTGAGTCTGGACACGGTACGCGGAAACTCGTGGGCCAGCGGCCCTTCGGTGTACAGCAAAGCCGGTTCGACGGCCGCGGAAACGATGAGTTTCACCCGTCGATCGTAGAAAACATCGACCAGCCAGGTGAAGCGCCGCGCCTCGGAAGCCCGATTCACCGACATTTCCGGCACATCGGACAGCAGCACCGTGTGGAACTGCGTCGCGATTTCGAGGTAGTCGTTCTGCGAGCGCGGACCGCCGCACAGGGTGCGGAAATCGAACCACACCACGCCGCCGGCCTTCCGCCGCGCAACGATCTCGCGCGACTCGATGTGCAGCACCGGATCTTCGTCGGCCTTCTCGGCCAGCTTGTCGAAGGCGTCGCTCATTTCCTTGTCGGCCTCGGGACCGTTCGGCGTCAGGTACATCCGGAGCTGTTCGAGCGTGCGGCGCCGGTAGTCGGTGCCGTTGTCGACGCTCAGCACTTCCAACTTTTCGTTGAGCAGCGCGATCGCCGGCAGGATGCGGTCACGGTGCAGCCCGTCCGGATACAGGTCGTCGGGCTTGAAATTGGACGTCGTCACGAAACCCACGCCGTTGTCGAACAGCGCCGCCAGCAGGCGGTGCAGGATCATGGCGTCGGTGATGTCGGCGACGTGGAATTCGTCGAAACAGATCAGCTTGTAGCGCTTGGAGATGCGCTTGCCGAGTTCGTCCAGCGGATTGACGATGCCCTGAAGCTCCGCCAGTTCGCGGTGCACTTCCCGCATGAACTCGTGGAAATGCAGGCGCGTCTTGCGCTTGAGCGGCACGGCGTTGAAGAAGCAATCCATCAGAAAGCTCTTGCCGCGACCGACGCCGCCATACATGTACACGCCGCGCGGCACCTCCGGGCGGTTGATCAGCTTCTTCAGCGCGTTCGACCGCTGCGCCTTGTAGTTGGCCCATTCGTTGGCGCAGCGCTCCAGCGCTTCCACCGCGCGCAATTGCGCGGGGTCGCTCTGGAAGCCGCGCGAAGCGAGCTCCGCTTCGTAAGCCTGTTTGACGCTCAAGGGATCAGAAGTTGAGCGTGCGCTTGTCGACTGCCAAGGCGGCTTCCTTCGTCGCTTCGGAAAGCGAAGGATGCGCGTGGCAGATGCGGGCGATGTCTTCGGCGCTGGCCTTGAATTCCATTGCCACGACGGCTTCGGAGATCAGCTCGCTGACCTGCGGGCCGACCATGTGCACGCCGAGGATCTCGTCGGTCGTCGCGTCGGCCAGGAACTTGACCATGCCGGTCGTGTCGCCCAGCGCGCGTGCGCGGCCGTTCGCGAGGAACGGGAAGGTGCCGGCCTTGTACGCGCGGCCGCTCGCCTTGAGCTGCTGTTCGGTCTGGCCGACCCACGCGATTTCCGGATGCGTGTAGATGACCCATGGCACGGTGTTGAAGTTGACGTGTCCGTGTTGGCCGGCAATGCGCTCGGCCACGGCAACGCCCTCTTCTTCCGCCTTGTGCGCCAGCATCGGGCCGCGCACCACGTCGCCGATCGCCCAGACGTTCGGCAGGTTGGTCTTGCATTCGTCGTCGACGGTGATGGCACCGCGTTCGTCGAGCGCCAGGCCGACGGCTTCGGCATTCAGGCCGATGGTGTTCGGCACACGGCCGATCGAGACGATCAGCCGGTCGACGTCGAGCGTCTGTGCTTCGCCCTTGGCGCTGGTGTAGGCGATCGAGACGCCGTCGGCGCCCTTCTTGATCTCGCCGATCTTCACGCCCAGTTCGATCTTCAGGCCCTGCTTGTCGAAAGCCTTCTTGGCTTCCTTGGCGATCTGCTCGTCGACGGCGCCGAGGAAGGTCGGCAGACCTTCGAGCACCGTGACTTCAGCGCCCAGACGGCGCCAGACCGAACCCATTTCCAGGCCGATCACGCCGGCGCCGATCAGGCCCAGCTTCTTCGGCACCGCGCCGATACGCAGCGCGCCATCGTTCGAGAGGATGAATTCCTCGTCGAACTCCGCGCCGGGCAGCGAACGTGCGTTGGAGCCGGTCGCGACCACGATGTGCTTGCCCGAAATGCTCTCTTCGGCAGCACCGGTCACCTTGATCTCGTAGCCGGTTTCATCGGTCTTCGCGAACGAGGCGCGGCCATGGAAGAAGGAAATCTTGTTCTTCTTGAACAGGTACAGGATGCCGTCATTGTTCTGCTTCACGACGGTGTCCTTGCGCGCCAGCATCTTCGCGATGTCGAGGCTCAGCCCCTGCACGTTGATGCCGTGGTCGGCGAAGGAATGGCCGGCCTGCTCGAAATGCTCCGAAGACTGCAGCAGCGCCTTCGACGGAATGCAGCCCACGTTGGTGCAGGTGCCGCCCGGCGCCGGGCCGCCCTTGCTGTTCTTCCATTCGTCGACGCAGGCGACGTTGTAGCCGAGCTGTGCCGCGCGAATCGCGGCGATGTAGCCGCCGGGGCCGCCGCCGATGACGACGACGTCGAATTGCTTGTTGGACATCTGTGTTTCCTTAGATGTCAAACAGCAGGCGCGACGGATCTTCCAGCGCTTCCTTCATGGCGACCAGGCCCAGCACGGCTTCGCGGCCGTCGATGATGCGGTGGTCGTAGCTCATGGCGAGGTAGTTCATCGGCCGGATCACGATCTGGCCGTTCTCGACCACCGCGCGGTCCTTGGTCGCGTGCACGCCCAGGATGGCCGACTGCGGCGGGTTGATGATCGGGGTCGACAGCATCGAGCCGAAGGTGCCGCCGTTCGAGATGGAGAACGTACCGCCGGTCATGTCTTCGATACCGAGCTTGCCGTCTTGCGCCTTCTTGCCGAATTCGGCGATCTTCTTCTCGATGTCGGCAAAGCTCATCTGGTCGGCGTTGCGCAGGATCGGCACCACCAGGCCGCGCGGCGAACCGACGGCGATACCGATGTCGAAGTAGCCGTGATAGACGATGTCGTTGCCGTCGACCGACGCGTTGATGACCGGGAATTTCTTCAGCGCGTGCACGGCCGCCTTGACGAAGAAGCTCATGAAGCCGAGCTTCACGCCATGTTCCTTGGTGAACGCGTCCTGGAATTTCTTGCGCAGGTCCATCACCGGCGCCATGTTCACTTCGTTGAACGTGGTCAGGATGGCATTGGTCGACTGCGATTGCAGCAGGCGCTCGGCGATGCGGGCGCGCAGGCGGCTCATCGGCACGCGCTGTTCCGGACGCTCGCCCAGGTCTTTCGGGCTCGACGATGCGGAGACTTGCTGCAACGCAGGCTTGGCGGCGGGTGCCGGTGCGGCAGCGGGTGCCTTGGCGGTCGTGCCCGAGGCAACAGCGCCGAGCACGTCGCCCTTGGTGACGCGGCCATCCTTGCCCGAGCCGGCGACGTCGCCGGTCTTCAGGTTGTTGTCGGCGAGCAGCTTGGCTGCGGCGGGCATGGCGACATCGGACTTCGAACCGCCGGTGGATGCGGCAGCGGCCTGGGCCGGCGCGGGTGCGGCGGCCGGTGCAGGTGCTGCAGCAGCAGGTGCAGCAGCAGGTGCGGCTGCGGGCGCTGCGGCGCCGGCCTTGCCTTCGGTGTCGATCTTGGCGATGACCTGCTCGGCTTCGACGGTCGCACCGTCGGGCTGGATGATTTCGGAGAGGACGCCTGCCGACGGGGCCGGCACTTCGAGCACGACCTTGTCGGTCTCGATCTCGATCAGGATTTCATCGACTTCGACGTAATCGCCGGCTTTCTTCTTCCAGGTGAGCATCGTGGCTTCGGACACGGATTCGGACAGCTGGGGGCACTTGACTTCAACGATGGACATTTGATTCTTCTATTCTTCTGTTCTGAATTGGAAAGAGCGAGCCGTCCGGCTCGCTCGATGATTGACTCGTCTTACTTCGTCAGCACGAAGCCCTTGAGCTTCGAGAACGCGCCGTCGACCAGCGCTTTCTGCTGTTCCTGATGCAGGTGCGAATAACCCACCGCTGGCGAAGCCGAAGCCGCGCGGCCGGAATAGCCGAGCTTCTGTCCGTCGAGCATGTTTTCGTGGATGTAGTGCTGCACGAAGAACCAGGCGCCCTGGTTTTGCGGCTCGTCCTGGCACCAGACCACGTCGACCAGGTTCGGGTACTTGCGGATCTCGTTGGAGAACGCCTTGTGCGGGAACGGATAGAGCTGCTCGACGCGGATGATCGCCACGTCTTCGCTGCCCCGCTCTTCGCGCTTCTTGGCCAGGTCGTAGTAGACCTTGCCCG
>JAQGMX010000100.1 GCA_028292145.1 Variovorax sp. | reverse complement strand
CTTCGACCGATGCGATGCTGGCCTCGACGAATGCCGCCTGTTTTTCGTCCGGCAAAGGTTCTGCCAACAACGCGACGCGGGTCGATTCCGACTGTGCACGAACAAAGGCCGTGAACGAATCGTCGTGCGACGCATGCATCGCCGCCAGCACGCGCGCCGACGGCAGACGCGACGCGTCGTCGAGCGCTGCTTTGGCTGCAGCGAGTGCGGCGCCATACAGACCGCCACCGTGCGCCGCATCGAGCGCAAGAGCGATCGGCGCGCACTGGGCAACAAGCTCGTGACCCCAGCTAGTCAGCGCCACATCCGCACCATTGCGTTGCAGGAACAGGCCGGGCTCGCGTCCGCGCGCGGCAGTCAGGTGCTGGTTGTGGGCCAGTTCGGCGATTTCCTGGGGCGAGTCGTCCGGGCTTTCGCTCAGCAGGCAATGCAGTAGGAAGACATCGAGAAAACGGATGGTTTCTGCCGTGATGCCGACCGGCTCGAACGGATCGAGGTCCATGAGCCGTACCTCGACGTACTCGACGCCGCGTTCGCGCAGAGCGTGCAGCGGGCGCTCGCCGGGGTGGATCACCCGTTTCGGACGGATCGTGCCGTAGAACTCGTTCTCGATCTGAAGCAGCGTGGTCGCCAGTTGGCTGTAATCGCCGCCCGGGTTCTGGATGCCGATGGCTTCGTACGCCGGCCACGGACGCGTCAACGCGTCTTGCAGCGAGGCGCCGTAGCCTTCGAGGCTGTTGTAGCTGACTTCGAGCGATGCCTGTGCGTCGCTCTGGTAGCCGAGCCGGCCCATCCGCAGCGACGTGCCGTGCGGCATGTGCATGCTGCTGTCGCCCAGCGGCTGCAGCTCGTGCGGACGGCCCGCGACGAAGGTCGAGCACAGCGCCGGCGAGGCGCCGAAAAGGTACAGCAGCAGGAAAGCGTGGCGCCGGAAGTTCCGGATCAGCCCGAAATACTGCTCGCTCGACACGCCCGGCAACGACCAGTTGTAGTGGATGCCCGAAATCGTCTGCATGCGGCGACCGTAGCGGTGCCCGAGCCCCATGCGATAGACGCTCTTGGCACGCGCCACATTGGAGCTGCCGTAGCGGCCCAGCGGAATCGTCTCGTCGGTTGGCAGGCCACAGGGCATGCTCGATACCCACAGCCGCTCGTCGCCGGCCGCATCCAGCACGCCATAGGTGAACCGATGAACGTCGGTCAGCTCTTCCAGCGCTTCTTCGACACCGGCATGCACGCCGGTGATGAGTTCCAGCTGCGACTCGCTGAAGTCGGTGGTGATGTGCGGATGGGTCAGCGCCGAACCCAGCGCGGCTGGGTGCGGCGTCAGCGCCAGAAGTCCGTCGGGCTGCGACCGCAGGCTTTCCTTCTCGATTCCCCGGCGCACGCCTTTCAGCCGCTCGGGCGAAAGCGCCTTCAGCCGCTCCTGCAAATTGCTCATTTTTTATCGCCCAACAGTCTTTCAGGGGCTGGAAGGTAGCACTTCCGCATACAGGCTGCTGAGCGGGGGAATCCCGGTCACGCCGCCAGCACGCGCAGCAGGAAAGCCTCGATGTCGGCGATCTCTTCCATGCAGACCGAATGTTCCATCGGATATTCGTGCCATTCGACCGCATAGCCGAGCGCCGTCAGCGCTTCGCGCGACGCCGCGGCGCGCGCCGGTACCACCACGCCGTCGCGGCTTCCGTGGGCCAGGAAAACGGGCGTGTCCTGATTCGCAGGATGACGTTCGGCAGCGGTCGTGCCGGCCAGCGGCAGATAGCCCGACAGCCCGACGATGCCCGCCAGGCGCTCCGCGTGGCGCACACCGGTCAGCAGTGCCATCGCACAACCCTGCGAAAAACCGGCAACCACGATGCGGTTCGCAGGAATACCGCGCGCTTTCTCGCGGGCGATCAGCGCCTCGATCGCGGCCTGTGAGCGGCGCAGGCCGGCGTCGTCCTCGGGGCGGCCGGGGCCGGCGATGTCATACCAGGCCGGCATCGGATAGCCGCCGTTGATGGTGACGGGCATCACCGGCGCATTCGGGAAGACGAAGCGCACCGGCCCGACCGACGACAGGTCGAGCTGCTTGGCGATCGGCACGAAATCGTTGCCGTCCGCACCCAGGCCGTGGATCACGATCATGGTGGCGGTCGGATGGGGGCCGGATTCGAGTTCGATCGGCGGCAGGGACGGAAGGGGTTGGGCAGGGCTGAGTGTCATGACGAGTCTTCGGGAAATTGCAACCTGAACGATAGCGCAACGGCGTTGCGGTCTACATGGCGCGACAGCGTTGCGCTCTAGGCTGGGCAGACAAATCCGAAATATTTAGAAAGATTCATGATGAAAGAAAAAGAAGCCGCCTCGTCCGCAGAAAAGGTGTCGCTCCACCCGCCTTTCGAGAAGGCGAAGTTCGATGGCCTGGTTCTTGTCTGCGGCGAATGCCAGAAACGCAGCAGCGGGCCGTCGAAGCTCACTGCGAAGGATGTCCGGCGCGAACTGAAAAGCACGCTCGGAAAAGAACGCTTCCGGCTTCGCATCGCCCAATCGTCCTGCCTGGGGTTGTGCCCCAAAAAATCGATCGCCGTCGCCGCTGCGGCGAGCAATGCGCCGCCCATGTTGGCCTCGGTGCGCGACGATGCGGACATCGCCGCCGTCGCAGCCAGATTGTCAAACCCGTCAAGCTGAGCAACGCAGCTAGTTCTTAGGTACTAAATAGGGAAAACACGCTGCATCGGTTGTGGAATAGGTCACAAGGATCTGAAAATAACTGTCATTTTCTGAATTTTCAAACGTCAAAAATTGTGTTCGATTGTTTACAAATAGCTGTAACGCGGTCGATTGCTACAAAGCCTAAGCAAGTGGCACCGTCGCGTTCAGGCACCGGGCGAGCCGAATTCGCCCGGTTTGTGACGACGTTGAAATCAGGAGAACGACATGCGAGCCAGTATCCAACCACGATTCAAATCGATCCTCTGCGCGGCGGCTGTGGCTGCTGCGCTAGCCACTTTAGGCGGCTGCTCATCGGGCGGCCAGGTGGGCGCCTCGGCAGGCGGTACCAGCGAGGCGACGCCGGGCGGCATCGGCGGAGGCACCGGGGTCTCGGGAGCCGGGGAAGGGAAAGACGTAGAGGGTGGCGTCGACGGTGGCAATCCGGTCGTCGGTGGGGGCAGCGGCGGTGACGTAGGCAGCGGCAGTGGCACGGGCGGCGCCGGTGGAAGCGGAGGCACCGACGTGGCTGGCGGTGGCACTGGCACCGGCGGTGGAACAGGTGGCGGCACGGGCGGCACGCCAGGGCCTGTCCCCCTTGCATCGGCCAGTGGGCAGATCCTCGATGGCGTCGGAAAGACACTGACGGGCGCTGGCACTGTCGTTTCGGGCATCGGCAGCGGCACGCCGGCCGGTTCGGTGATCGCCAACGCAGGCGCGACGGTCGGCAATGTCGGTACGGCAGTCAGCAGCGGTCTGGGCCAGAT
>JAQGMX010000001.1 GCA_028292145.1 Variovorax sp. | reverse complement strand
CGCGCGCCGCGTGCCGTTCTCTATGCGGACGGCTTGCCGGAAGCCTGAGTTTCCAGCGCCAGAACCGCATCGGCGGCCGCCGCGATTCCCGCATCCGTCAGATCCGCCGCCGCCACCGCCCTGCGCTGCGCCCAGTTCTTGAAATGCTTCGCCTGCGAGTTCTCGTAATGCGGGTCGTAGTGCAGCGACATCAGCTCGGTGAACAGCGCCGACAGATTCGCCTCGTGCGCCCATTGCTGCCAGCGCGCGACCGTTTCCTTGCCCTGCATTTCCTTCAGGACGCCCATCTTGCCGGCCAGCGCATCGCGGTCGTCGCCGAGGTAGGCGTAGTCGCGCAGCAGGTAATCGAGCCGCGCTTCGGGCGTGGCGGCGATCTCGATGCAGGCGGCAGCGCGCATGCGGGCGACCAGCGGTACTGGCACCGACAGCCGGCCGATGCGCGCGCTCTCGCCCTCGACGTAGAGCGGGCGCGACAGGTCGATCGATTCGAGCACCGTCGCGATCCGGGTCTCGAAGTGCTTTTGCGACGGCTGCGGCACGCCCGGCAGGTTGCCGAGCAGCGAGCCCTTGTGGCAGGCGAAATCCTCCAGGTCGAGCACCTGCTCCCCGCGCTCGCCCAGCGCCTGCAGCACGCGCGTCTTGGCGCTGCCGGTGGCGCCGCAGAGCACGCGCAGGTCGAGTTGCGGCGTCAGCGTCTCGATCTGCGCCAGTACGTGATGGCGAAAGCTCTTGTAGCCGCCGGCGAGCTGCTGCGCGTCCCAGCCGACCAGCCGCAGCCAGGTCACCATTGAGCCGCTACGCAGGCCGCCGCGCCAGCAATAGACGAGCGGGCGCCACTTGATCGGCTTGTCGGCCATGATCGTCTGGAGATGGCGCGCGATGTTGGCCGCCACCATCGCGCCGCCGACGCGCCGCGCCTCGAAAGCGCCTTGCTGCTTGTAGAGCGTGCCGACGACGATGCGCTCCTCGTCGTCGAGCACCGGAAGGTTGATGGCGCCCGGGAGGTGGTCGAGGGCGAATTCGGCCGGCGAGCGGGCGTCGATCAGCGTGTCGAAGCTGCCGATGTCCTTGACCTTCGTGGGCTGGCGATGCGAATTCATGGGCGTGTGGTGTGAGGTTTCAGTCGTAGGTCGAGCCGAGTCCGCGGCGCAGCCAGCCGCTGGCCAGGTCGACCGCGGTGACCAGCACGAACATCGCGATCAGCACGGTCATGGCCTGATGCTGCTGGAAGATCGACAGGTGGAAATAGAGCAGTTGTCCGAGCCCGCCGCCGCCGACGAAGCCCAGCACTGCGGCCATGCGGATGTTCATCTCCCAGCGATAGAGCGTGTAGGCGACCCATTGCGGCAGCGCGATCGGCAGGCTGGCATAGCTGAAGGCGGCGACAGGGCCGGCGCCCGAGAGCGTCAGCGAATCTTCCGGCTCGCGCGGGACATTTTCCAGCGTCTCGCCGAACAGCCGGCCGAGCACGCCGGTCGTGTGGAGCGCGAGCGCCAGCACACCGGCGAACGGCCCGATGCCGGCGGCCAGCACCATCACCGCCGCCCAGACCAGCTCCGGCACGCTGCGCAGGAAGTTGAGGACGAAGCGTGCGACCTGGCGGGCTGCTGCGCCGGCGCGTCCGGATGCCGGCAGCGCGAGTACCGCGCCGGCGACAGCCGCGAGCAGTGTGCCGAGCGCCGACACCGCCAGCGTCTGCAACGCGCCGTAGCCGACCTTGCGCAGGAACTCAGGCGACAGATCGGGCGGGAAGAACTCGGCGATGAACTTGCCCATGTAGCCCAGCGATTCCGCCGTGAACAGGGCGCCGAAACCCAGGCCGAGGTACGCGAAGCTGGCGACGATCAGCGCCAGCACGGCCAGCAGCACGGCCCGGCAACGCAGGCACGACCTGGGTCGCGCAGGAAGTCGCAGTTTCGAGGCGTTCATGCGAGCAGCTTCCGCAAGGCGTTGCTCAGCAGATCGGCCAGCAGCACCAGCCCCAGGAACACCAGCAGGATGCTGCTGGCTTCGCCGCCATTCAACATCTTCATCGACTGGTCCATCAGCTGGCCGAGCCCGCCGGCGCCGACGAAGCCCATCACCACCGAGGCGCGGACCGCGCATTCCCAGCGGTAGACGGTGTACGACACCAGTTCCTGTCCGGTGTTGGGCAGCAGGCCGTAGAAGAGCGCAGAGAGCCGGCCGCCACCGCCTTCGAGCAACGCACGCGCCGGGCGGGTGTCGGTCGATTCGAGGATTTCGGCATAGACCTTGCCCAGCATGCCGCCGTAGGTGAGGGCCAGTGCCAGCACGCCGGCTGCCGGGCCGAGGCCCAGCGCGCGGACGAACAGCAGCGCCCAGACGATCTCCGGAATCGCACGAAGCAGCATCAGCAGCGAACGCACGGCTTGGCGCACGACCGCGCCGCGCCGCAAGCCGGGTCCGGGTCCGATGCGCGAGATCGACAACGCCCGCGTCGTCATGAAAGCCAGCGGCACGCCGATCACGAAGGCCAGCGCGGTGCCGGCGGTCGCCATCGCCAGCGTTTCGAGCGTGGCACGGGCCAGCAGGCGGAGAAAATCGACGCCGGTTTCAGGCGGCAGGAAGCCGGCCAAAAAACCGCCGATGACGGCCATGCTGTCCTTGTCGAACAGCAGCCAGGGGCGAAATTCCGACAGAAGCAGCATCGGCCAGGCGATGACCAGTGCGGCGAGCGTGCCGACGAGGCGGCGCCGGGCTTGCGGATCGACGTGTTCGGTCAACGGCAGACCAGCCGCGAACGGGGCGGTGCGGCAAATGTGTCGATGCCGACGTCCGCCGTGCCGGCCGCGTGCTGCGCGGCCAGTCCGCCTTCGCTGGCGTACAGCGTCTCCAGCATGGCTGGCGTGACTTCCGCGTTCGGCCGGTCGAAGACCAACTCGCCGTTGCGCAGCCCGACGATGCGCGGAAACCAGCGCAGCGCCAGAT
>JAQGMX010000544.1 GCA_028292145.1 Variovorax sp. | reverse complement strand
GCCGCATCGATCGCGTCGCACACCTTGGCCAGCGTGCCGTCCTCGCTCTCGAAGTCGGGCGCGATCTGGACGGCGGCGGCGCGGACGATGCGGCCCATGGTCAGAGCGTCCAGGTGTCGAGGATGACCGCGCCGGCTTTTTTATGCAGCAGCACGATGTCGAGGACGTCGAGCGGGCTGATCGGCACGATGCCCGGAATCAGCGAGCCTTCGCCGTGGCCGTACAGCGCCTGCAGCGCGAAGCGGCAGGCGTAGACCTTGCCGCCCTCTTCCATGAACTTCGCGATCTGCTTGTTGAAGTTCTGGTGGCCGGGAAACGCCTCGTCGCCGAGCGTCGGAAAACCGCGCTGCACGCCGAGCGTGACGCCCGGTCCGTACAGCAGCACCGAGGTTTCGTAGCCCTTGCGCTTCAGGCGCGTGGCCTGCAGCAGGTTGACGAAACCGATCGAGCCTTCGAAGGCCACGGTGTGAAAGGTAACCAGGGCTTTTTCGCCCGGTTCGGCCTTCACGTCTTCGAAGACTTTCTCTTCGTAGTCGACGAGGAAGTCGCCTTTCTGGTTGGCTGGCTTGGTGACTTTGGGCATGTGGGCTCCGTGCGGAAATGAGTGGTTTGGACCTTTTCTTTCGCATGCCGTGTGCCACATCGGGAGGGCGCAGATGCGATCAACCCGCAATCAACCAGCAGCCGTGCGCGCTGCAGGACGACGAAAAAATTCCCGGCCTCTCCCCGCCGCGGGCTCGCCTGGCGCTCCGGCGCGCTTTCGCACCCGAATGAAGCGTGACTCATGCGATCAATGCACCCGATCATTGGTGTTGATCGCACCCGATTCATGCATGAATTGCGAGTGGCACAGGCATGTTTCGTGCGTCCTTCGATCAGCCGACATGCAATCAATCGATGCAATCAAGTCGTGCGATCAATGCAGGCGACCGATGCCCAAACTCACCAATCACTGGCAACGACAGCTCGACACCAGCGAAAAGCCCGCCTACCTGATGCTGGCCGACCTGATCGCCGACGACATCCGCACCGGCCGGCTCAGTGCACGCGACAAGTTGCCGACGCTGCGCGACCTGGCCGTCGAATTGCGGCTGAACTACACCACCGTCGCGCGCGGCTATGCAGAGGCACGCAAGCGCGGACTGATCGATTCGCGCGCCGGCACCGGCACCTTCATCCGAGGCAGCAGCCCGAGCCTGCCGTTGCGCGGCGGCGGCGGCGCCGAGATGACGATGAACCTGCCGCCTGAGCCGCAGGACGCGGCGCTGCTCGAACGCATGCGAGAAAGCGCGGCCCGCGTGATGGCCGATACCGATCCGTGGGACCTGCTGCGCTACCAGGATTTCGGCGGCACCGCGCGCGACAAGGAAGCCGGCATGCAGTGGCTGCGTCGCCGCGTGCCCGACTGCCGGCTCGACCAGATCCTGGTCTGCCCCGGCATCCACAGCGTGCTGACCGCGCTGTTCTCGCAGCTGGCGCGGCCCGGCGAGCTGATCTGCGTGGAGGCGCTCACCTATCCCGGCGTCAAGGCCATCGCAACGCAGCTCGGCATCCAGCTGCATGCGCTGCCGCTGGACGAGGAAGGGCCGATGGGCGAATCCTTCGAGCATGCATGCAAGACACTGCGGCCAAAGGCGCTCTATTGCAACCCGACGTTGAACAACCCGACCACCGCGACGATCTCGCGCGGCCGGCGCGAGGCCCTGGTCGATATCGCGCTGCGCTACGCGATTCCGATCATCGAAGACGATGCCTACGCGATGCTGCCGCGCCAGGTGCCGCCAGCGCTGGCCACGCTGGCGCCGGAGCTCACCTACTACATCACCGGTTTCTCGAAAACCCTCGGTGCCGGATTGCGCAACGCCTATGTGCGCTCGCCGAGCGCGCGGCAGTCGCAGCGGCTGGCCGGGGCGCTGCGCGCGACGACGGTGATGGCTTCGCCGATCACCAATGCGCTGTCGACGCTGTGGGTGGAAGACGGCACCGCCGAAGCGATGCTTCAGGCGGTGCGGAACGAATCGAATGCGCGCCAGGCGCTGGCCAGCAAGCACCTGGCGGTGCACGGCGTGCAGCCGGTGGGTGAAAGTTTTCACCTCTGGCTGCCGCTCTCTTCCGCGTGGAGCACGCTGGAATTCGCTTCCTATCTGCGCACGCAGAATGTCGGCGTGGTCGCGAGCGCCGCCTTTTCAACCGACGGAATGCCGCCGGAAGCGGTGCGCATCTGCCTGGGCGGCCCGATGACGCGCGACGAATGCGATCATGCGTTGCGGCTGATCGCGGAAACCCTGGCGCATCCGCTGCATCCGCACGCCACGGTCATGTGACGGGAGACGCCCGGCAGATCAACGGTAGACGTAGTGGCCGCGAACCATGTGTCCTCGCTCACGGTGCGCGGGCACCCAGACTTTCCGCTTCTTGGCATGCGGGCGGCCGTGGGGTTGCATATGTGGCTGCATACGTGGCTGCATTTGCGGACGGTCCATGTGCGGCGCCATCGGACGCGGCGGCGGAGCGGGTTGCGAAACCGCGGCAACGGAAACGACGAGTGTCGCGAGGGCAAGGATGAGCTTCTTCATGTTGGATATTTTTGGAGTCGTACCGACATCGGCACCACTGGAAACTAACCTGCGCAACGACCCGGAACCAGCGGACGAATACGGCTTTACCTGACGAAATACACAACTGTCGGCGAAGATTGAAGCGAGGAAACATTACATGAATACTTTTGCATTCACGATAAGCGCTCTAGCTGGATCGCTATTTCTTTCAGCTACGCCAGCAAGTGCAGCACCGCCGCGCGCCAATGCGCCGGCTGCGAACATGCTTTCGCAGCTGACCGGCCAGAGCGGCACGTTCACGCTCTCGGCGCAGACGAACGTGCTTTACGGCGCCAGCGGCAACTTCACCGAGAAGTCGCTGCAACCGGGCGACTACACCTGCGGAGACGGTCTGTTCGGCGATCCGGCGCCGGGAGCGAACAAGTCCTGCTACACGGTCCGCAAGACGCCGCTGCAGTCGATCGATGCGCCTTACAACACGCCGTTGCAGTTGCACGCCTCGGCAACGGCACCGACGACCGCCGCGCCTTCGGCAAAGATCGCGATCGCGCCGCCGGCGCCGGTGTTCAGCGTCGCCGATCCGGATTCCTACCGGAAGACGGCAGCGCTCTTCGGCACCGACGCCGGCATCACCTACCGCTACGGCCTGCCGTCCATCCGCCCGGTCACCACCACCAGCTATCCCGGACCGCGTGCCAGCAAGAGTTACGCGACCCTGTCGGGCCAGCGCAAGGAGATGCAGCTCGACGGCAAGCCCGGCAACCGAGGCTGCGGTACCGGCATCGAGGCCTGGTGCGGCACCTACCAGTTCGGCGACTACCTGACCGGCGACCCGGGCGACTACAGCTCCAGCATCGTCAACGTCGGCTACCTGCCCGATGCGACGCCGTCGGCCGAATGGCCCGAGCCGAAATACTGGGGCGTCGCGAGCCTGCAGACGCTCGGCGTCGCACACAACACCATCGCCTGGAAGCCGGAAGTCTCCTGGACGACCTACGGCGGACCGAACGGCGACGGCGGCGCGAACGATGCCAACACCGTGCGACTCGCAGGCGCCCGCGAGGGCTCGCCGATCGGGACCGCCGCACTGGACGCGAAGCCGGTCGCGTCCGCGCGCGGTTACGGCCGCGGCGGCTGGGTCAACAACACGTTGACGGTGTTCGCGAACGGCTGGATCACCAGTTCCGGCTCGAACACCTCGCATAACTTCATGAAACTGAAGCTGCCCGACGGCAAGACGCCGACGGCGATCGCCATCACCAACAGCGGCGAATTCGCGCTGGTCACCGTCTGGGACACGGCAGCCTTCAAGGGCCAGATTGCCGTCATCGCGCTGACCGACGGCTGCGCCTTCTGCGAAACCAAGCCCGAATCGCAGTGGGAGGCCAACTGGGGCAGCCACCGCGGACGCTACCCCGGCCTGCCCGGCCTCGGCAACTACCTGGGCGCAAAACTCGTCGGCTTCGTCGACCTGCCCGACAAGCTGCGCGCGCCGACCGAGATCAGCGCCACCACCGGCAAGACCGACGCCGACTACCAGCGCGTTCGCAACTTCTTCAAGGACCACCTGCAGTCGGAAGCCAACCGCCGCCGCTACGACGACGGCGACTGGTCGACCGCGATCGCGCGCACCGGCATGGCTGTCGTCATCAGCAAGAGCGAGAAACGCGCGGCTTTCGTCGACCTGCGGCCGCTGTTCTCCTATTACCGTGCGCAGTATCTGGTGAAGGACCAGGCCGGCTGGAACACGCTGATGGCCAGCCGCGGCGATCGGCCTGACCAGTGGCCGTTCAGCTTCGACGTCGCGCCGACGCAGAAGCCGCTGGTCGTCAAGGTGATCGATCTCCCGCAGAGCCCGACCGCCGTCAAGGTGACGCTGGAGCCGCCGTACCGCGCCTTCATCGCGACCGAGGAAGGCAAGCTGCGCCTGTTCGATCTGGGGAATCGCTACCTCGATCAGCAGGCCAGGACGGAAGGCCGGCCGGACGACATCGGCGAGCGCTCGTCCCTGGACGTCGGCGCCAATCCGACCAGCATCGGCTACGTCAAGGAAAAAGCGGCCTTCGGCCCCGGCAACAGCAGCGCGCTGTTCGGCAAGATCGACCGCCACCGGTTCCTCTGGGTTCTTTCCCGAACCGAGCGGAAGGCCGTATTGCTGCGCTTCGATGCCGGATTCGGTTCTGCGAGCGTCTTCAAGACGCTGCAGGACAATCGCATGATCGATCCGATCGCGCTGGAAGACGTGGACAACCACGGCACCGAGAGCTACGTCGTCACGCTGGCCGATTACAACGGCAAGGCGGTCCACAACTACGCCTACGGCCCGATCATCATGTGGACCTACGATCCGAAAAAAGCGCCCTGCCCCAAACCCGACGGTTGCAGCCTGCAAGGCAACCAGCCGTTCGAATACGCGGGCAGCGCCCGGCTGCCGGGAAAACCGTTCCACGTGAGTGGTGGGAACATCAATTGACGAATAACGTGGCAAAATTCTTCGTCGCTCGCCATCTGGCGGGCATTGAAAGGCATTCGATGACCCTGCATTCATTGCACACGCTTCACCAGGAAGGTGATGGTCTGGGCTAACAACCCGCCGACGACCCCCAAAAAGCCCAGTCGCGTACTGGGCTTTTTGTTGGGAGCCGTGCTGCTGACCACGGTCGTGTTTTCGTTGCTCGAACTCGCCGGTCACCAGCAATTCATTCTTCGCGAACCGCCCGCGGGCCTGGAAAAATCCCAGTGGGTCGTGTTGCTGGGCGTGATTGCGGCGGTTGCGGGCTGGATCATTTCGGCCATCGTCACGATGCGCAATTCGATCCGCCAGCACACGGTGACGACGCTGCTGTCGTCGCGGCTTTCCGAAACGTACATGAGCCAGACCCGGCTGGTGAACGCGCGCTATTTCAGCCCGAGCGGCGGCCTTTACCGGCTGACGCCTGCGGAGGTGAAAACCGCGCATCCGGATGCGCAACTCGCGGCATTGCGCTATCTGCTCAATTACTTCGAATTCATCGCCGTCGGTATCCGCTATGGCGATCTGGACGAGAAACTGCTCAAGAACACGCTGCGCGGCATTCTTTGCGGCGTGTACGAAGCCGCGGGACCGCTGGTCACGCAAAGGCGGCAGGCGCCGGCCGGCTCCAAGGCTGAAAAGTCGAAAACCTTCGAGCATCTGGAATGGCTCTATACGCGCTGGCACATTCCGGCCCTGCAGCGGCAGGAAGAAGCTCGCCCGACTTGACACGACACTCGCGGTTTAGTGTCAAAGTTCTCGCTTTGCAAAATGCGCCCCTATTGAGTCGGTTTCAAAGTGCAACAATAATTCGTCATGCTTCGCACAAATGACATCTCAAGTAAGCAACTCGCATTGGCCGCTCGCGGTTTTCGGCTTCTGGCGCTGAACGGCGACCGCGAAGCGCGCGCCTCCGCAGTGGCGCTGGAAGCCCAGCTCCGGCACCGGTTCGCCGGCACCGACTTCAACGAAGCGGCCGTTGCCGCGACAGCCGCTCTCACGCGCTCGTCCGCTGAATCCCGGCCCTCGACCGATACGGACGCCGACGGAACGAATCGCACGTTGAACGAAATCCTTCGCAGCATGCGCAAGCTGCTCGAGATGGACATCGCCTTCGTCACGGCTTTCGAAGGCGATCAGGTCGTGGTTCGGCACGTCGAAAACAGCACAGAGTCGGCAGACATTCTCGAAGTCGGTCAATCCTCCGCGTTCGAACAGACGTATTGCAAGCGGGTGGTCGACGGGCGTTTCCCCAACGCCATTCCCGACACCTCGAAGCTCCAGGAAGCGCACGAACTGCCCGCCACGGCTGCCGTGAAGATCGGCGCCTACATCAGCGTACCGGTCGTGCTGCGCAACGGCGATGTGTACGGCACGCTCTGCTGCATCAGCCACACACCGCGATCTGCCCTGGGCAACAGACAGATCGATGCGCTGCGCAAGGTGGCCGAGATGGTGTCCGTGGAACTGGAAAGGCAGCGGGACTGAACCCGCTGCCTCACACGCCGCAGCCGATCAGAGGAAGCCGATCGACAGCCACGGAATCGCGGCCACCGCGATGGTGCCGATCAGCAGCGCGAACATGTAGCCGATGATCGGCCGGATGCCCTTGTCGGGATGCACGCGTCCGATGGCGCAGGCTGCGTAGTAACCCACCCCCAGCGGCGGCGCGAACAGGCCGAGGCCCATCGACAGCACCACCACCATCGCGTAGTGCACCTCGTGGATGCCGAGCTGCCGCGCGATCGGGAACAGCAGCGGTCCGAACAGCACGATCGCCGGAAGACCCTCCAGCACCGAGCCGAGGATGACGAAAGCCAGCAGCGAAACCGCCAGGAACATCGGCGCACCGCCCGGCAATCCGGCCATCGACTCGGCAAGCAGGCGCGAAAACCCCGATTGCGTCAGCCCCCACGCCATCGCCGTCGCGGTGCCGATGATCAGCAGGATCGCGCCCGAGAGCGACGCCGTCGCGAGCAGCATCGGCCCGAGCCGCTTCCAGTCGAACTGCCGGTAGACGACGAGCCCCGCGACGATGGCATAGACGATGC
>JAQGMX010000534.1 GCA_028292145.1 Variovorax sp. | reverse complement strand
ATCGCCAAGCTCACCGCGACGCCGGCGTTCCAGCAGAAGGCGGCGGAGCAGGGCGCTTCTGCTGACTACATGGACCCAGCGCGGCTGGGCGAGTTCAGCAAGGCAGAACTGGTGCGCTGGGGTGCCGTGGTGAAGGCGTCGCAGATCCAGGCGGATTGACGGACAACGGTGCGTTGTGATTGCCCGGCAACAGCCCGTTGTAATAGTGCCCGACGCGCGTCTGCAGGAAAGCCTCGAGCGGAACCTGTTCCTGTCCCACGAAACCCGCGCGCGGCAGCTTGCCTTCGCGCAGCAGTTCGAAGACGCCGACGACGCCGGCAGCCGTCGTCAGTTCGATCGCGGTGCGCTCTTCGCCGCGCAGCGGTCCGCCGAAGACGCGCGCGACGCGGGTTTCCTGCTCGAAACGCCCGCCGCGCAGGCCTGACGCCGATGCGAACACGATCACCACGTCTTCACGGCTGTGCGGCACCGCATGTTCCAGCACCTGCCGCAGCAGGTCGCGACGTTCGATCAGGCGCAGGTCGTGCAGCAGAAAGTTCATCGCGTCGCGATGGCCGGGGTAGCGGATGGTCTTGTAATCGAGGTTGCGGACCTTGCCTTTGAGCGTTTCGCAGAGCGTTCCGAGCCCGCCGGAGGTGTTGAAGGCCTCGAATGCTTCGGCGTCGAGCGTGAAGGTTTCGTGGCCTTCCATCGGCTGGACCGACACCACCTGGCCGTTGACGATGGCATCGCACGGGTTGCAATACTCGTTGATGACGCCGTCAATGCTCCAGGTGAAGTTGTAGCGCAGGCTGTTGGTGGCGTTGCGGCTCAGCGCGCCGACGCGCAGGCGCAGGTCGTAGACCTCGTCGAAGCGCGCGGCGAGGTGCCCGCCCAGCATGCCGATCAGTCCTGGCGCCAGGCCGCTCTGCGGCATGAGGACCGATGTCGCAGTCGCCGCCAGCGCGCGGATCGCCGCGGTCGCCGCGACGTCTTCGGTCAGGTCGAAGTAATGGACGCCGCGCCGCGCCGCTTCGGCCGCCACGGGCTGGGCCAGGAAAAAGGGCAGGGCGTTGATGACGACGCCGTGCGCGCCGATCGCTTCGCCGAGCGCGCGGGCGTCGTTCACGTCGAGCACCTTGCGGGCGATCAATTCATCGCGCTTCGACGCGAGGTCTATCTTTTGATCGGCAAGGGTCACGGGCAATGCGTGGTATTGCGCAATCATTGCGGCGATGGTGCTGCCGATCTTTCCTGCGCCGAGCACCAGAACGTTCTTTATTTCGACCTTCATTTGAGTTCTCCCGAATATGGCATCAATGGACAGATGCAATTGGGCAGGCCTTTGCCGGCAATTGAAAGAGAGCGAATCGACGACGAATAACCCGATCTCGTCGATTCGACGACCGCTCCTGTCGAAGCGGCAACCGCACGGTCCTGGGCGCATCGGCGAACGCAACGGGTGCATCCGGCACCGAGGGAGGGCGTTCCTCGCATGCCGGTAATGCGCGGACGTCCGATGGCGCTCGTTAAGATCGACGTTGGTGCATGGCCGCCACCCCGGCCAATGCCTTGCTTTACGCCCCTCGTGGCGTGTTATTTGCTTGGAAAGAACAATGATTACAAAACGACGTCTGGTTTCCATCCTCATTGCCTGTGCGGGCGCCATTTCAATTCCGGCCGTGCAGGCGCAGACTGCGGCGGAAAGCTCGATGGCGCGAATTCAGCGCACCAAGACAATCCGCATCGGCGCAATTGCCGGTGCCATTCCCTATTTCAGCAAGGACATTGCTTCGGGCAAATGGGAAGGTTTCGGCCCCGATTTCGCTGAAAGCCTGGGCCAGAAGCTTGGCGCGAAGATCGAATATGTCGAAACGACCTGGGGCAATGCGGTGCTCGACATCCAGGCCAACAAGATCGACCTGATGTTCGGCATGGCGCCGAGCCCGGCGCGGCGCGAGGTGGTCAACTTCTCGGACACGCTGTTCGAGAACACCTACACGACCGTCTGCAAGAAGGGTTTCCCGGCGAAGAGCTGGGCCGAGCTCAACTCGCCCGAGAACAGGATCGTGGTCGATGTCGGCTCCAGCCACGACCAGCTCGCGACGCGCGTCCTGCCGAAGGCCGACGTCACGCGGCTCGAGAACTCCGGCGCCGCGACGCTGGCGCTGCAGTCCAACCGTGCCGATTGCCAGATTCTGGTGATCCTGCTGGCGCAACCGCTGCTGGCCAAGCGCGCCTCGATCGGCACGATGTCGATCCCGGCGCCGGTCGAGACGGCGCCCGTGAGCATCGGCATGCGCAAGGAAGCCGACGCTTCGCTGCAGAAGGCGGTCAACGGCTGGTTGTCCGAGGTCCGCGCCAAGGGCGAGGTCCGCAGCGTGATCCTGAAGAACATGGACAAGCTCGCCGGCGTTCCGGCCAGCGCTTTCCCTCCGGAAATCAAGTTCTGAGGGGGCGCCGAAGATGGACATGGATGACCGGCAGGCCTGGAAGAACCGCTCGCCCCTCACGACCTGCCTGATCGTCGCCGCGGCGCTGGTCGCGGTCTGGGCCGTCGCCAAGTTGCTGATGGGGCCGAACGGCGGTCCGGTCGCCTACGACTGGGATTTCGACGTGCTCTGGAAGTACCGCTGGCTGCTGGTCACGGGCCTGGGCTACACGCTGCTGTTCACGGTGATCTGCGTGATCTCGGGTTTGCTGGTGGGGCTGGTCACCGGCATCGGCCGGCTGTCGAGCGACCCGCTGATCACGGCGCCGCTGCGCGCCTACATCGAGATCTTCCGCTGCACGCCGGTGCTGGTCCAGCTCGTCTGGTTCTATTACGCGCTGCCGGTGCTGACCGGCATCGAGATGTCGGCAGTGGTCGCCGCCGGGCTGTGCCTGACGCTGTACGGCGGCGCCTTCTATTCGGAAATCGTGCGCGGCGGGATCATCTCGACCGACGTCGGCCAGTGGGAGGCGGCGCGCGCGCTGGGCATGACGCGGCTGCAGCTGATGCGGCGCATCGTGCTGCCGCAGGCTTTCAAGAAGATGGTGCCGCCGCTGATGAACCAGTCGATCATGCAGCTCAAGAACACCTCGCTGCTGTCGGTGCTCGCCGTACCCGATCTGCTCTACCAGGGGCAGGTCATCGCGCACGACACCTACCGGCCGCTCGAGGTCTACACACTCATCGCGGTGGCGTATTTCGCCGTGCTGCTGCCGATCACCATGTGGGCCAAGCGCATGGAATTCGGCGCGACCAAGGAAAGCTGATGGCATCGACACTGATCGACATCCGGGGACTGAAGAAGTCCTTCGGCGACAACGTTGTGCTCAAGGACATCACGCTGCAGGTCGCGCGCGGACAGGTGGTGGCGATGATCGGGCCTTCGGGCTCGGGCAAGTCGACATTGCTGCGCTGCATCAACCTGCTCACGGTGCCCGACGCCGGCCAGGTGACGGTCGGCGAGCAGACGATCGCGTTCAGCGGCAAGTCGACCGTGCTGCCGGGCGACCGCAAGCTGGCTGCGTTCCGCGCGTCGACGGGCATGGTGTTCCAGCACTTCAACCTGTTCCCGCACATGACCGCGCTGCAGAACGTGATGGAAGGACCGGTCACGGTGCGCAAGACGCCCAAGGCGCAGGCCGAAGCCGAGGCGCGCGCCTTGCTGACCAAGGTCGGCCTGCTGGAGCGTGCCGACTATTACCCCGACAAGCTCTCGGGCGGCCAGAAGCAGCGTGTCGCTATCGCCCGTGCGCTGGCGATGAAACCGGCCGTGATGCTTTTCGACGAGGCCACCTCCGCCCTCGATCCCGAACTCGTCGGCGAGGTGCTGAACGTCATCAAGGGGCTGGCGAAGGAGGGCATGACCATGATCCTCGTCACCCACGAGATCGGCTTTGCGCGCGAAGTCGCCGACCAGGTGATCTTCATGCGCGACGGCGTGGTCGCCGAAGCCGGCCCGCCGAGCGTGGTGATCGACAACCCGCGCAACGAATCGACCCGCGCGTTCCTCGGGCGCTTCAACGCCCGCGCCTGAGCGCCATATGGTTGCCGCGACGAATCCCGCCGGCCTCGACGCGCTCGACCGTCATCTGCTGAGCCTGCTGCAGGCGAACGCGCGCGAACCGGCGGCGACGCTGGCCCGCAAGCTCAAGATCCCGCGCACGACGGTGGTCGCACGCATCGCGCGGCTGGAGCGCGACGGCGTGGTGGCGGGCTACGGCGTGCGGCTCGGCCGGCAGCTGGAGGAAGCGCCGGTGCGCGCGTTCTGCGGGCTAAGCGTCAATGCCCGGTCGGCGGTCGCGGTGATCGCGGCGCTGGAGCGCATGCCCGAAGTCGAGGAGCTGTCGGCGGTGAGCGGCCAGTTCGACTACATGCTGTTCATCCGCTGCACCACCCACGAGCGGCTCGATGCGCTGCTCGACCAGATCGGCCAGATCGAAGGCATCCACCAGACGCATACCTCGGTGGTGCTGAGCCGCAAGATCGATCGCCGCACGGCGGTGGCCGCAGCGCCGTGATTGGGGCTCACGGCTTCCTTGGCATTCTGATGCTGGACACGCGTTTTCCGCGGCCGCCCGGCGATGTCGGCAATCCGGCGACCTATGCGCGAGCGGGCATCCCGGTGCGCTTCGTTACCGTGCGCGGCGCGTCGCCGCAACGCATCGTGCGCGAGGCCGATCCTTCGCTGCTCCAGCCTTTCGTCGATGCCGCCGTCGAATTGGCGGCTGAAGGCGCCGCGATGATCTCCACCAGCTGCGGATTTCTGGCGTCGTACCAGGCGCAGCTGGCTGCGGCCGTGCCGGTGCCGGTCGTCACGTCGAGCCTGCTGCAGTGCCGCAACGTGCCGAATCCGGGCATCGTCACCATCGAGGCTGCGGCGCTGACGCCGGCCATCCTGTCAGCGGCCGGCGTGCCGCCCGGAACGCCGGTGCAGGGCGTCGCGCCCGGCAGCGAATTCCATCGACGGCTGCTGGGGAACGAGCCCGAACTCGACTTCGCGGAGGCCGAGCGCAACGTCGTCGACGCGGCGATGAATCTGGTGGCAGCCGCGCCCTGGGTGCGGACGCTGGTGATGGAGTGCACCAACATGCCGCCGTACCGCGAAGCCGTCGCGCGCGCCACCGGCCGTGCCGTGGTCGATATCGAAACGCTGCTGATCGCGGCGTGGAACGGCGCACGATCTGCCGGCGGAGTGGCAAGCTAACCCAGCTGTCCGCTCGCCAGCGCCGCGGCAGCCGAGCGCGTTTCCACGCCCAGCTTCTCGAAGATGTGCTCCAGGTGCTTGTTCACCGTGCGCGGGCTCATGCCGAGGATCTCTGCGATGTCGCGGTTGGTCTTGCCCTTCGCCAGCCACGACAGCACTTCGGTCTCGCGCGGCGTCAGCGCGGCATCGGCCAGTCGTGAAGACGCTTCCGGCCCCGGCCGCACCTGCGCCAGCAGAAGCATCGTTTCGCCGAGCGCCGCAGCGCCCAGATTGCGCACAGACAGCTGCGTGCCGCCGGCCGTGGTCACGCGCAGCGCCGCCGCTGCCGTGAGCGCGCCTTCGACCGCAGCGGGCAACTGCCCCGGCGACTGCGGCTCCCCGAGCGCGTGCAGCCAGAGTGCAGCCTGCGGCGAACGCCAGGCGATGCGCCCGCGCGTGTCGACGAAGACCACGCCCATGCCGGCCACGTCGACCGCGTCGCGCGCCATCCGCACGATGCGTGCATTGCGCGCATGCGTGTGCAGCCGCGCCAGCACTTCCTGCGCGCGGATCGGCTTCACCACGTAATCGACGCCGCCGCTCGCAAAGCCCTCGACCACATCCTGCGTCTCCGACATGCCGGTCATGAACAGCACCGGAATGTGGGCCAACGCCGGGTTGGCCTTGATGCGCCGGCAGGTCTCGAAGCCCGAGAGGCCGGGCATCATGCCGTCGAGCAGGATCGCATCGGGCACCACCAGTTCCAGCCGCTGCAGCGCCGATTCGCCGTCTCCGGCGACCAGCACCGTGTAGCCGCTGGCCTCGAGCGTGTCGCAGAGCATGCCGAGGCTGCTCGGCGCATCGTCGACCACCAGCACGACCGGGCGTTCGTTCTCAGGCAGCGGCGACATCGTCATCCTCCATCAGTGCCGCGCGCACGCTTTCGAGTTCGAAGCGCGCGACCATGCCGCGCAGCAGTGTGCAGCTCGCCGCGAGCGCGGGGTCTTCGGTGGCGATGCGGTCGAGCGCCTGCTGCAGCCCGCGCACGTGGCCGACCTGCACCAGCCGCATGAGTTCGCCGCGCACGTCGTCCGGCAGCATCAGCGGCGCGGGCTCGGCATAGGCGGCGGGCGGTGCGCCGGGCGGCGCGAGATGCTGCATCCAGGCGAGGCCGAGGTTGCGTTCGAGCGTGACGATCAGCTCCGACTCGATCACCGGCTTGCCGATGAAGGCCTGGCAGTTCGATTCCTTCAGCCGCTCGGTCTGGTTCTCGAACACGTTGGCCGACACGATGATGATCGGCACCGCCTCGAAGCCGGTCGAGCGGATCCGCCGCGCGGTTTCCCAGCCGTCCATGTCGTCCATGCTGATGTCCAGCAGGATGGCCGACGGCACGTGCTCGCGCAGGCTGTCGAGGCATTCGGTGCCGCTCGCGGCTTCGCGGATCTCGAAGCCGAGCGGCATCAGCATGCCGGCCAGCATCTGGCGCTGCACCGGCTGATCGTCGACCACCAGCAGCGTCCGGCGCGGGCCGAAGTAGCCGGTGATGGCGCGCTGCGGCTCGGCCTGCGGGCCGGGATCGTCGACCTCGCGCAGGTACACGCGCACGCTGAAGACGCTGCCGGCGCTGGATGTCTGCGTCATCTTCAGTTCGCCGCCCATCAGCGAAGTCAGCAGGCCGGTAATGGTCAGGCCGAGCCCGGTGCCCGGCTCGCCGTGGCGCCGGCCGGCCGCGCCGCGCTCGAAGGGCAGGAAGATGCGCTGGTGGTCCTGCGGCGCGACGCCGATGCCGGTGTCGATCACGTCGAAGCGCAGCACGTGGCGCCGCGCATCGACATGCAGCGTGACCGTGCCGGCTTCGGTGAAGCGCACGGCGTTGGTCAGCAGGTTGATGAGGATCTGGCGCAGCCGCTTGGCATCGGCGTTCACCCATTCGGGCAGCCTGCCGCTCTCGGTGTAGACGAAGGCCAGGCCCTTGCCCTCGGCCTGCGG
Organism: Variovorax sp.; assembly: GCA_028292145.1. GTDB lineage: Bacteria > Pseudomonadota > Gammaproteobacteria > Burkholderiales > Burkholderiaceae_C > Variovorax. The sequence continues at coordinate 2,543 of JAQGMX010000534.1, read as the reverse complement.
GCGCACCATGCGGACGACTTCTTCGAGAAAGTCGCGCAGCGCGAGCGGCATTGGTTCGAGCTGCAGGCGACCGGCCTCGATGCGGGCCAGATCGAGCAGGCCGTCGATCAGGCCCAGCATGTGCTCGCCGCTGCGGTGGATGGTCTGCACCGTCTCGCGCGGCGGCCGCACCGCGCCGTCGTTCTTCAGCAGGATCTGCGAGTAGCCGAGGATGCTGTTGAGCGGCGTGCGCAGTTCGTGCGTCATGCCGGCGACGTAGCGCGTCTTCGCCTGGTTCGCCGATTCGGCGGCTTCCTTCGCAGCCTGCAGCGCGGCGCCGGTGCGGCCGTGGGCCTCTATCTCCAGCGTCAACAGATGGTTGTGGCGGTTCGATTCTTCCTGCGCCATCTTGCGGCTCTCGCTGCCCAGAACGATCCACCATGCCGCCACCGCGGCCACCATCGCCAGCAGCGCGAACACCTTGAGGAACGGCCCGCGCAGAAACACGTTGGCCGCGTGCGCGTTGACCAGTCCTTCCTGCGCATAAACGATGCCCATCACGGTGGCGAGCAGGGCGATCAGCGATGTCGCCACCACCGCGTAGTGCGCGACCCTGAAGTTCAGCCGCAACGCCAGTGCCGGCGGCAGCAGCGCCTTCAGCCAGACGCCGATCTGCTCCGAGGCGCGCGAATCTTTCTTGCAGGCGTCGTGGCAGCGCGATTCGAGCGTGCAGCACAGCGAGCAGATCGGCGCCGCATAGGCCGGGCAGTGCGCCATGTCCTCGGATTCGAAGCTGTTGTCGCAGACCGTGCAGCGCACGATCTGTCCCGGCGCCCAGTGCTGGAGGTCGGTGCGGGCGAGGTAGTACTTGCCGCGCGTTCGCCATGCCAGCAGCGGCGACACGACGAGCGCCGTGAGCAGCGCGATGAAGGGCGAGAACGAAGCCGGCCACGGCCCGAGCAGGCCGGCGTACGCGACCATCGCCACCGTGGCGGCCACGATCATCGACACCAGCCCGACCGGGTTGATGTCGTAGAGGTGCGCGCGCTTGAACTCGATCGACTTCGGGCTCCAGCCCAACGGCTTGTTGATGACCAAGTCGGCCACCAGCGCGCCGACCCAGGCGATGGCGATGTTGCTGTAGAGGCCGAGCACTTTCTCCAGCGCGCCGAAGACGCCGAGCGTCATCAGCAGCAGCGCGATCAGCACGTTGAACACCAGCCACACCACCCGGCCCGGATGGCTGTGCGTGAGCCGCGCGAAGAAGTTCGACCAGGCCAGCGATCCGGCGTAGGCGTTGGTCAGGTTGATCTTCATCTGCGAGACGACGACGAACAGCACCGTCACGCCGAGCACCCAGTCGGGGTTGTCGAACACGTAGCCGTAGCCGGCCAGGTACATGCGCGTCGGCTCGACCGCATGCGCGGCCGGTATCTCGTGCTGAAGCGCGAGGAAGGCGAGGAAGGCGCCGCCCATCATCTTTATCATGCCCGGCACGATCCAGCCCGGTCCGGCGATCAGCACGGCCGCCCACCACTTGGCCCGGTTGGCCGCGGTCTTCTCGGGCAGGAAGCGCAGGTAGTCGACCTGTTCGCCGATCTGCACCACCAGCGAGAACGCGACCGTGGCGCCCGCGCCGAACATCAGCGGGTCGAAATTGTTGCCGCCGGAGATGCGCCCGACCAGCCCGGTGAAGTCCGAGTAGGCCTGCGGGTTCTTCCACAACACGGCGATGAAAGGGCAGAAGAAGAGCACCAGCCAGACCGGCTGGGTCCACAGCTGCAGGGCCGAAATCATCGTGATCCCACGCATCACCAGCGGAATGATGACGACCGAAGACACCAGGTAGCAGACCGCCATCGGCCAGTCGAAATACATCTGCAGCGCCAGCGCGAGGATGGCTGCCTCCAGCGCGAAGAAGATGAAGGTGAAGCTCGCGTAGATGAGCGACGTGAGCGTGGAGCCCAGGTAGCCGAAGCCGGCGCCGCGCGTGAGCAGGTCCATGTCGACGCCGTACTTGGCCGCGTAGTAGCAGATCGGCAGGCCGGTGAAGAAGGTGACGATGCCGACCACCAATATCGCCCACAGCGCGTTCGCGAAGCCGTAGCTCAGCGCGATCGCGCCGCCGATGGCTTCGAGCGCCAGGAACGACGTGGCACCGAACGCCGCATTGCCGACGCGGAATTCCGACCACTTGCGAAAGCTGCGCGGCGTGTAGCGCAGCGCGTAATCCTCCAGTGTCTCGTTCGCGACCCAGGTGTTGTAGTCGCGACGAATGCGGAAGATCTTCTGGCCCGTGACCGGATGGGTCGTGGGGCGGGGTGCGGGTTGGCTGGCGGAAGACATGGCGCCGGACTTTCGGGAGGGGTGTCTTGTTGCCCCTGCAAGAAGCGGTCCGCGATCGCTTCGGTGTCGGGTCATGCGGCGCAGTCTCGCTGCAAGTGCGTATCCGGCGGCTACGTTGATTGACGTATTCGCCTGCGCAGCCGCCGTTTCTAGAGTTGCGGCCATGGCGACACGCCTCCGAACCGCAGCTTTTCGTTCATCAACCCCGACTGGAGATT
>JAQGMX010000531.1 GCA_028292145.1 Variovorax sp. | reverse complement strand
GGCCGAAGCCGCAGCGGCGAAGGCAGCAGCGTGTAGATGCTCGGATAGGTCGACGGCTTCTGGGAGCATTCCGTGCCCGCAGGCTTGTGCAGCATCAGATAAGCCTTCTCGTGGAATTCCCATGCCGTGCCTTGTACCGTGAACGCCATGCCTTCGAGCGGCTGGCCGTCCTTGCTCGGCAGATCGATGGCCGGATCCCGAACCGCCACGCCGTCGACGGTCACGAAGCCCTGTTGCACCAGTCCGGCGCAAACCCGGCGCGTGCCGAAGCCTTGGGTATAAAGAATTTCCTGCAGCTGCATCGATGACAAATAAGAGAACGACAAAACGGCCGCAGCGACATGCCGCGAACGCTTCGGATTGTCGTTCAGTAGCCGAGTGCCAACCCGCTGTTGCGCCGCGGATCGTTCGCGCCGTAGAAACGGTTGTTGCCGACCGGCTTGCCGCCCAGAGAAGGCGCGCCGACGATGATCGCGGCCAGATGATTCGCCGGCTGCGGCACGCCCAGGTTGTGACCCATGTCGACCAGCAGTTTGCGGGTGTCGGGACTCAGCGCGTACGTTTCGACGTTGGTCACGTCGGGCAGCCATTGCTGATGGAAACGCGGTGCATCGACCGCTTCCTGAACGTTCATGCCGTAATCGACCACATTCAGGATCGTGTGCAGTACCGCCGTGATGATCCGGCTGCCGCCCGGCGTGCCGACCACGAAGACCGGCTTGCCGTCCTTGCTGACGATGGTCGGGCTCATCGAGCTCAGCGGACGCTTGCCGGGCGCGATCGCGTTGGCCTCGCCCTGCACCAGTCCGTAGAGATTGGGAACGCCGATCTTCGACGTGAAATCATCCATCTCGTTGTTCAGCAGCACGCCCGTGCCGCTCGCCATGACCTTGGCGCCGAACCAGTCGTTGAGCGTGTAAGTGACCGACACCGCGTTGCCGAACTTGTCGGTGATCGAATAGTGGGTGGTGTTGCTGCCCTCGTGCGGTGAGACGCCGGGCTTGATGTCCTTCGACACGCCGGCTTTCGCCGGGTCGATCGCCGCGCGCACCTTCTCTGCGTAGCCTTTGTCGAGCAGTCGCTCCATCGGGTTCTTGACGAAATCGGGGTCGCCCAGGTAGCTGTTGCGGTCGACATAGGCATGGCGCATCGCCTCGATCTGGTAATGCACCGACTGCGCCGACCGGAAGCCCAATTCCTTGAGCGGATAGCCTTCCAGAATATTCAGCATTTCGCAGATCACGACGCCGCCCGAACTCGGCGGCGGAGCGGAAATCACGCGATAACCGCGGTAGTCGCACTCCACCGGCGCCATTTCGCGCGTGCTGTACTGATCGAGATCGGCCTGGGTGATGATGCCTTTGCCGGCCTGGCTCGACGAAACGATGGCGTTGCCGACCGAACCTTTATAGAAACCGTCGGTACCGCGCTGGCTGATGGCTTTCAGCGTTCGTGCCAGATCTTTTTGAACCAGTTTCTGGCCCAGCGCAAAAGGCTCGCCCCTGTACAGGAAGATCGCGCCGGAATCCTTGTCCGCCTTGAACGCTGCGGTCGCCGTCACCAGCATGTCGATGTCGCCCTGATCGAGCACGAAACCCTTGTCCGCCAAGTCGATCGCCGGCTTGATCAGCGCTGCGCGCCCCAACGTTCCGTACCTGGCGCGAGCCGTCTCGAGCCCCGACACCGTGCCCGGCACGCCAACCGCAAGATGCCCGACCGTGCTCAGTCCCTTGACGACGTTGCCGTCCTTGTCGAGGTACATGTTGGCCGTCGCAGCCAGCGGCGCTTTCTCGCGGAAATCGAGAAAGGTCTTGCGCCCGTCGGCCAGTTGCACCGTCATGAAGCCGCCGCCGCCCAGGTTGCCCGCTGCGGGGTACACCACCGCCAACGCATAACCGACCGCGACCGCAGCGTCGATGGCGTTGCCGCCGCGCTTGAGCACGTCGACGCCGACCTGCGTCGCCAGATGCTGAGCCGAGACGACCATGCCGTTTTCGGCTGCGACCGGCGCCTGGGATGCCGCGTGTGCGATGCCGGTAAAAACGACTGCCTGTGCGACGAGCACGGCCGCGCACCACGACTTGCGAATGACTGTCCGTTCAGGTTTTGTCATCTTTGTCTCCTTGTTGGCATCTGGATGATTCGACCCGCGGATTGTGCTTCAGGTGACGAACAACCCTTTCCGTCGCATCGACGCCAGAGAACGCATCAACTTCGCTCGAATAACGTCTGCCGCAACGACAGCATCTTCAGCGCGCTCACTCCGGCTCGATAAATTCAAGGTGCCAGCAGAGACGGCAGCAGTCATCTCGACTTCAAGCATTTCGTACGACCTGCTTCCGTCGGTCAATGGCAGCAGGAACGCTTCGAGCGACGTCAAAGCTACGTCCTCGTGCCACTGGTTGCAAGCCAGTCCTGGACGCTCTTCATGCGGCCAAGAACTGAAAATCCGGCAGTTCGCCTCGAGCGCCCGCGGGCATGGCTGAAGTTCGGCGGCGACGTCCGGCCTCTCGGTGCGGCTGTAGACCGACCCGCGTTGCACCAGATCTTTCAACAATGTCGAAACAAGCGCGCGCACGGTGACGGTCGATTGATCGACCAGTTCGACGACATTCGTCACGATTTCCTCACTGCTCATGCAGGCTGGAAATCGCTCATCGAGCAACAGCACGACCGCCTTGTCCACCAGGCCGCGGAGCATCACCGACCGGCCACCCGGCGTGGAACAAAGCTGTTCGTGGTCGTCGATCGCCAACCGACCGCCGCCGGCCGCAGAATAAAACCCGGCGAAGTACATCGCGTCCACCCGGACCGGATCGAGGAGATAGCTGATCTGGTCTGCTTTGGCTTTCTTGACCAACAACGTCTGCCTGAAACTTCGGTTGATAAGAAAGTCGATGTACTGCTCCATCACGGTCTGACTGCCGCCGGATTCACGCAGCAGAATCTCACGAAGCGCCTGAGGATAGTTTTGTGCAAACATTCCAGATGAAGCCGCCTCTGCGAGGTAAATCAACCCGAAGGCTCCCGCACGCACCAGGAAATCTTTGAAATAGCATGGTGCGTTCAGTGGCTCCATGTAGTCGTGCAGAACGTAAGACAGATCGGCAGAGCGGATGAGGGGCAGCACATCGTCAAGCGCCACCCGAACAACGCTGCCGGGCGCGGCAGTTTCCTCCAGGAAATCCAGCATTTCTAGCCCCGAGGCGAGCCTTTCTACGGGGTCTTTTTTCAGGCCGCCGCGCAGCAGCATCGCATCGCGCACGATTTCACGCGTCTTCCAGCCCGGATATACGTTGTAACTGATGTAGGCAACACCATCCGTCGAAAGGTTCTGGTCGCAGATTCGCAGGATGGCCTCCTGGACGTTCTCGGGCGCCCAGCTGTAAACGCCATGGCAGATGATGTAGTCGAACTTTCCGAACGAAGCGTCGACGTCGGTGAGGTCCAGCGCGAGGAAGTCGATGTTTGTGAGGCCTGCCCGCCGTGTTGACGCAGCCGCTTGCGCAATCTGCAAGGTCGATAGGTCGATCCCCAGCGCGGTGGCGCCTGGATGCCGACCGGCAAAGGGGATGAGATTGTTGCCGCTGGCGCAGCCTAATTCGAGCACACGGGCGGTTGCCGGGCTGGGTGCAGACAACCCGAACATAAATGCTCTCGCCGCCAGATGCTCCACCGCGCTCTGCGGGAACGGGCGAGAGTCATACGGGACTTCATCGTAATACCTGGCAAGATCGTTATTCGCTCGATTTGCCATTGAGGCGAGCCCGAAGTTAAAACTTCATGGACTATAAAGTCCGGCTCGATCTCAAAATCGAAATAATTCTTAAGAGAACATCCGACTTTTCAAATGACGCTCGATGCAAATTGATGCGACGGACAATCAATTGCCGTCTCATCACCTTATATGGTGGAGCTGGGGGGATTCGAACCCCCGTCCGCAAGCCTTCTTCGCGCAGTTCTACATGTTTAGCGATCTGATTTGATCTCGCTTCCGGAATCGCGCAGTCGCACGCTAAACCGAACGCCAGCACCCTATTTTCTCGTTTTTACCCAAGGTACCCGGATAAAAACCAGCCAATGTAATTATCTTTGCAGCTCGAAAAATCAGGATTGCTCCTTCATCTCCTTGCCCAGCCCATCGGCCTGCTGTTGCAAAGTCGCTTCAATTAAGCAGCGAGACGAATGTCGTAAGACTTATCGTTTGCAGTTAGTTTTTTTGAATCTGATTTACGAGCGCATTCAGCTCGACATGCCCCGCAACGATTCCGAACCCACGTCGAAACCAGTGCAGCCCCAAGACTCACATTTTAGGCCAGTTTCAGGCATTGCAAGAGGCTGAGGGGAGATTCGATCGCATCGTCTGCACCCCAAGCCGAAACGTCGGCTTTGGCGCCCATGTACCCGTAAGTCGCGGCAATTGCACGCATTCCGGCTGCACGGCCGGCAATGATGTCCCTTTCATCATCGCCGACATACACGCATTCCGCCGGCGACAACCCGATGCGTCGCGCAGCTTCGAGCAGCGGCGCGGGATGCGGCTTCGAGAACGGCGTCGTGTCTCCGCTGACGACAGCGCCGGCGGTTGCGAACAACGACATCGCTTGTGTCAACGGCTCCGTGAAGCGTGCTGACTTGTTGGTCACCACGCCCCATTGCAACCCGCGGTTGCGCAACGCAGCGATCAGTTCTGGAACTTCGTCGAAAACCGGCGTGTTGAGCAGCATGCGCGCTTCGTAATTCAAGAAGAACTCTTCGCGCATCTCCGCGAACTTCGGCATCTCCGGCATGATGTCGAATGCGATTCCCAGCATGCCGCGCGCGCCCGCGCCGGCCATGTGCCGATACGCGCTCAGCGGAAGCGACGTCATTCCCCGATCGGTGCGCATCTTGTCGGCGGCAGCACCGAGTTCGGGCGCGCTATCTACGAGCGTCCCGTCGAGATCGAACAAAACGGCCTTGAGCTTGACGGTCTGCATCAAAGCGGCTTTCGAGTCGCGAACATGTAGTTCACGCTGGTATCCGCACTGAGCCAGTAGCGCCGGGTCAGCGGGTTGTATTGCATGCCTCGCGTGCTGTCGACTTCGAGACCGGCGCTTCTGCAATAAGCCGCCAGCTCGCTCGGCCGGATGAATTTCTGGTACTCGTGCGTGCCTCGGGGCAGCATCCGCAGTACATATTCCGCTCCCAGGATGGCGAAAAGAAACGCCTTCGGGCTGCGATGAATCGTCGAGAAAAACACCCAGGCACCTGGTTTCGCCAGATCGGCGCATGCCTTCACAACGGATGCGGGCTGCGGAACATGCTCGAGCATTTCCATGCATGTGACGACATCGAAGCTTCCCGGCCGCTCTGCCGCCAGCGCTTCCACACTGACCGCCCGGTACTGAACGCCGGTGGTCGATGCCTCGAGCGCGTGCAGTTGCGCCACCTTGAGCGCCTTTTCGGCAAGGTCGATCCCCAGCACTTCCGCACCCTTCCGCGCCATCGAATCGGAAAGTATCCCGCCGCCACAGCCGACATCGAGCGCCTGCTTCCCCGAAATCGACGCCAATCCGTCGATCCATTCAAGTCGCAACGGGTTGATTTCGTGCAATGGTCGAAATTCGCTTTCCATATCCCACCAACGATGCGCCAGATCGGAAAATTTGGCGAGCTCCGCCGGGTCGGCATTGATTTGATCGTTCATATCGCGATTATCCAAGATGACAGCTTTCAATCGGAGGTCATGGCTATTCGACTTGCGAATTCAAAAACTGCACGCCCATAAAAAAACCCCGCCGAAGCGGGGTTTTTTTCGAGGATTCCGAAGAATCAACGATTTGCGCGGGTACCGACCACTTCGATTTCCACGCGGCGGTTCTTGGCGCGGCCTTCCTTGGTGCGGTTGTCAGCGACTGGCTGCTTCTCGCCCTTGCCTTCGGTGTAAACGCGATTGCGTTCGATGCCCTTGGTCACCAGGTATGCCTTGACAGCTTCTGCGCGGCGAACCGACAGGCGCTGGTTGTAGGCATCCGAGCCGACGGAATCGGTGTGACCCACGGCAATGATGACTTCGAGGTTGACACCGCTGATCTTCGAGACCAGATCGTCGAGCTTGGCGCGACCTTCTGGCTTGAGAACCGACTTGTCGAAGTCGAAGAACGCATCGGCAGCGAAGGTGACCTTCGAAGCTGCTGGTGGCGGTGGCGGCGGCGGCGGCACCATCGGTGCTGCAGGCGTAGCCATCGGAGCCGGCGTCGCGACAGGAACCAAAGCGCCGTCGCAACCACGGGCAGCCGTTGCAGGCGTCCAGTTGGCATCGCGCCAGCACAGTTCGTTCGTACCGTTTTTCCAGACGAGTTCGCCGGTGCCGTTTTGCCAATTGTCGATCACGGGACCGCCATTTGCTGCGGTGACACGGGTCTGCGCGCCGGCGGCAGTGGCGAGCGCAGCGACTGCAAACATCATCGCCACTTTATTCAGTTTCTTCATGGTTCTCCTCTTGGGGAAAAAGCCGCAGCCGCGCTGCGAATCAAGGACGCTTTAAGTGACCACCACCCAAAACGTTGAGGCGATTGTGCCATAGGGTCTTTGGCAAACTGGCTGCGGGCCGGGTGCGAAGCGTAGGACGAGTGCGGAATAGCCTTCATGTGTTGCGGCATTGCGACAACTTCCAAAGCGTAAAATTCACCTCTTGCTGACTGCCTGACGCTCATGACCTCGTTCGCCAAAGAAACCCTGCCCATCAGCCTCGAAGAGGAAATGCGCCGAAGCTATCTCGATTACGCCATGAGCGTCATCGTCGGCCGTGCACTCCCCGACGCCCGAGACGGCCTCAAGCCCGTACACCGCCGCGTCCTGTTCGCGATGCACGAACTCAACAACGATTGGAATCGGCCCTACAAGAAGTCGGCCCGTATCGTGGGGGACGTGATCGGTAAATACCATCCGCATGGCGACCAATCCGTTTACGACACGATCGTGCGTCTGGCGCAGAATTTTTCCATGCGTCATATGCTGGTCGACGGCCAGGGGAATTTCGGATCTGTCGATGGAGATATGGCCGCAGCAATGCGCTATACCGAAATCCGGCTTTCCAAAATAGCGCATGAAATGCTCGGAGATATTGACAAGGAAACAGTCGATTTCCAAGACAATTACGACGGCTCGGAAAAAGAGCCGATGGTGCTGCCCAGCAAGTTGCCCAATCTGCTGGTGAACGGCGCAGGCGGCATTGCGGTCGGCATGGCGACCAACATTCCGCCGCACAACCTCAACGAAGTCGTCGACGCGTGCCTGCACCTGCTGCGCCACCCGCAGGCCACCATCGACGAGTTGATGGAAATCATCCCGGCACCCGATTTTCCGACCGCCGGCATCATCTACGGCATCAACGGCATCAAGGACGGCTACCGCACGGGCCGCGGCAAGGTCGTGATGCGGGCACGCTGCCATTTCGAGGACATCGACCGCGGCCAGCGCCAGGCGATCGTCGTCGACGAGCTTCCGTACCAGGTCAACAAGAAGACGCTCCAGGAGCGCATGGCCGAACTGGTGCACGAGAAGAAGATAGAAGGCATCAGCCATATCCAGGACGAGTCCGACAAGTCGGGCATGCGGCTGGTTATCGAACTCAAGCGCGGCGAAGTGCCCGAAGTCGTTCTCAACAATCTGTACAAGCAGACGCAGTTGCAGGACACCTTCGGCATCAACATGGTGGCGCTGGTCAACGGTCAGCCGAAGCTGTGCAACCTGAAGGACCTGATCGAGGTCTTCCTGCAACATCGGCGCGAAGTCGTGACGCGGCGTACGGTGTTCACCTTGCGCAAGGCGCGCGAGCGCGGTCACGTGCTCGAAGGTCTGGCTGTCGCGCTGGCGAATATCGACGAATTCATCGCGATCATCCGCAATGCGCCGACACCGCCGGTCGCCAAGGCAGAGCTGATGACGCGCGCCTGGGACAGCAAGCTGGTGCGCGAAATGCTGACCCGCACGCGGGCCGACGGCGGCGTGATCAACGCGGACGACTATCGCCCGGACGGTCTCGAACTCGAGTTCGGCATGGGCAGCGACGGGCTGTACCGGCTCTCCGAGACACAGGCGCAGGAAATCCTGCAGATGCGCCTCCAGCGCCTCACCGGCCTGGAGCAGGACAAGATCGTTGCCGAATACCGCGAAGTGATGGCGGAAATCGACGATCTGCTCGACATCCTTTCAAAGCCGGAACGCGTCTCGGTGATCATCGGCGACGAACTGACGACCATTCGCACCGAATTCGGCCAGACCAAGCTCGGCGCACGCCGCAGCCAGGTCGAGCACAGCGCGTTCGACCTGTCGACAGAAGACCTGATCACGCCGACCGACATGGTGGTGACCCTGTCGCACAGCGGCTACATCAAGAGCCAGCCGCTCAGCGAGTACCGGGCGCAGAAGCGCGGCGGCCGCGGCAAGCAGGCCACTGCGACGAAGGAAGACGACTGGATCGACCAGCTCTTCATCGCCAACACGCACGATTACATCCTGTGTTTCTCGAACCGCGGCCGGTTGTATTGGCTCAAGGTCTGGGAAGTGCCGGCCGGTTCGCGCGGCTCGCGCGGCCGTCCGATCGTGAACATGTTCCCGCTGCAGGAGGGCGAGAAGATCAACGTCGTGTTGGCGCTTACCGGCGAAAAACGCACCTTCCCTGCCGACCAGTATGTGTTCATGGCCACCTCGATGGGTACGGTCAAGAAGACCACGCTCAACGAGTTCAGCAACCCGCGCAAGGCCGGCATCATCGCCGTCGACCTCGATCCGGGCGACTACCTCATCGGCGCCGCGCTGACCGACGGCAAGCACGACGTGATGCTGTTCTCCGACGGCGGCAAGGCCGTGCGTTTCGACGAGAACGACGTACGCCCGATGGGCCGCAATGCGCGCGGCGTGCGCGGCATGATGCTGGACGAAGGCCAGGGCGTGATCGCCATGCTGGTGGCCGAAGACGGCGAGCAGAGCGTGCTGACCGCGACCAGAAATGGTTACGGAAAAAGAACAAGCATTACCGAGTACACCCGACATGGTCGGGGAACCAAAGGCATGATTGCCATTCAACAGAGCGAGCGCAACGGCAAGGTCGTTGCAGCAACGCTGGTTCATGTCGACGACGAGATCATGCTGATCACCGACAAGGGTGTGCTGGTTCGCACCCGGGTCGCTGAAATCCGTGAACTCGGACGCGCCACCCAAGGCGTGACGCTGATCGGTCTCGACGAAGGCGCCAAGCTCAGCGGGCTGCAACGCATCGTCGAGAACGACGCCATCGTCGAGAACCCCGAAAACAGTGACGGCGGCGATAGCGGCGATGAGGGCGATGCCGATGCCGGCGACATTTCTACACCTTCAACGGAGAATCCTCAGTGAAAAAAATCAAGCTTGCGGTCCTGACGGTCGCACTGGCAGCCAGTTCGATCGCCATGGCACAGGACAAGGCGGCGCTCGTGAAGCAACTGCTCGACGTCCAGCGCCCTGCCGTCGAAGGCATGGCCCGTATCCTCGTGAACGA
>JAQGMX010000520.1 GCA_028292145.1 Variovorax sp. | reverse complement strand
CGACGGCGTGCCGATCATGGTGTTCGTCGGCAATCCGGGCTGCATTCAGATCCACACTGGCACGGTGATGCGCATCGAGCCGATGGAAATTCGCGGCGCGCAGTGGCTCAACGTGCTTGACCCGCACTTCAACCTGCACCTGCGCGAGGACATGATCGACGCCGTCTGGATCGTCGAGAAGCCGACCAGCGACGGCATCGTCACCTCGGTCGAAGCCTTCGACCGCGACGGCGGCGTGATGGCGATGTTCTTCGGCGCCCGCAAACCCGGCGCACCGGAGCGCGAAGCCTGGCGCGCGATCGTGCGCATGCTGGAACGCATCGGTGCGCCGACGGAGGCGTCGGCATGACGCGGCCAGATCCGCTGGCGGGACGCCGCGACGCGCTGCGCCTGTTGTCCGTGTCGGCGCTCGGGTATGCGGGATCGACGCTGGCGCAGGGCAGGTCGGCGACGCCGCGCCTGGTGACCATCAGCGGCGCCATCACCGAGGTCGCCTATCTGCTCGGCGCCGAGTCGCAGTTGGTCGGCACCGACACCACGAGCCTCTACCCGGCGGCCGCGCAGAAGACGCCGAAGGTCGGCTACATGCGGCAGCTCTCTGCCGAGGGTCTGCTGTCGCTGCGTCCCGATGCGGTGATCGCGACCACGGAATCCGGCCCGCCGGTGGTGCTCGACCAACTGCGTTCGGCCGGCGTCAGGGTCGAGCTGATCGAGGCGGATCACAACTGGGGCGAGGTGCAGCGCAAGGTCGACGCGGTCGGCCGGCTCGCTGCGCGCGAGTCGCAGGCCCGCGCGCTGCGGTCGCGGCTGGATGCCGAATGGGCGACCTTGCAGCAACAGATCGTTGCTTCCACGTCCGGCGCCGGCACGACGGGCCGCAAACCGCGCGTGCTTTTCGTGATGGCGCAGGCCGCCAGTCCGCAGGTGGCCGGTGAAAAGACGGCCGCGCATGCCGTGATCGGCTTTGCCGGCGGCGTGAACTGCATGGGCGGCTTCAACGGCTATCGTCCGATGACCGCCGAAGCGCTGGCCAGGGCGGCGCCGGATGTGATCGTCACGACGGCGCAGAGCATCGAAGCGCAGGGCGGCGTCGATCGGTTCTGGCAGCGTCCCGAATTGGCGCTCACGCCGGCTTTCGGCAAACGCGCGCTGATCGTGCAGGACGCGCTGCTGCTGCTCGGCTTCGGTCCGCGCCTGCCGGAAGCGATCCGCACGCTGCACGCGCAACTGCGCGCGGCATGAACCAGTCGCGCTGGTCCGGCCGCACGGTGATCGGCGCAGGCTTCGGCCTGCTGATCGTGACTTTCGTCATCGCAGCGTCGTCCGGCGCTTATGCGATCAGTCCTTCGCAATTGCTCGGCGTGTTCGGCGATGCGTGGCGCGGCGTCGACAACCCGTCGCCCGAGCATCTGGTGTTCTTCAACATCCGGTTGCCGCGATTGCTGCTCGGATTGGCGGCCGGCGCGGGGCTCGGACTTTCGGGCGCGCTGATGCAAGGGCTGTTCCGCAATCCGCTGGCCGACCCGGGCCTGATCGGGATCAGCAGCGGCGCCGCGCTGGCTGCGGGCGTGACGATCGTGCTCGGCGCCGCGTTCTTCCCGGCGCTGCCGCGCACGCTCGGCAGCTGGACGCTGGTGACGATGGCGTTCGGCGGCGGGTTTGTCGTGACGATGCTCATCTACGGCCTGTCGCAAGGTGCCGGCGGCACCCGCATGGCGCTGATGCTGCTCGCGGGCATCGCCGTCAACGCGCTGGCCGGCGCGGGTCTCGGCTTTTTGAGCGTGATGGCGACCGACGAACAGTTGCGCAGCCTGCAGTTCTGGCTGCTGGGCAGTCTCGGCGGCGCGCGCTGGAGCGCGGTGGCGCTGGTCGGGGCGGTGGTTGCGCTCGCGCTCGTGGCGGGCATGACGCTCGCGCGGCCGCTGAACGCGATCGCGCTGGGCGAATCGCAGGCATCGCTGCTCGGCGTCGACGTCGAGCGCACCAAGCGGCGCGCGGTCTGGGTCACGGCTTTTGCGGTCGGCGCGGTGACGGCGACGACCGGCATCATCGGATTCATCGGGCTGATCGCGCCGCATGGGGTGCGCATGCTGGCCGGCCCTGACCACCGCATCGTGTTGCCGGCCTCGGCGCTGCTGGGTGCGGCGCTGATCCTTGCTGCCGACACGGTCGCGCGCACCGCCATGGCGCCGGCCGAGTTGCCGCTGGGCGTGCTGACGGCCTTCATCGGCGCGCCGATGTTCCTGCTGATGCTTCGGCACTTTCGGGGGCGGATGTGAATCTGTCGCTCGAATGCACCGGCGTTTCGGTCCGCATGGCGGACAAAACCTTGCTGGCGCCGACCACCGCGGCATTCCGTCCCGGCCGTTTCGCCGCGATCCTGGGGCCGAACGGCGCGGGAAAGTCGACCTTGCTTTCTGTTCTGGCCGGACAGCGCGCGCCGACGTACGGGGAAGTGCGGTTGGACAGGCGGCCGCTGGCGGATCACGCGCTCGCCGCGCTGGCTCTGCGCCGTGCGCTGATGCCGCAGGAAAGCGCGGTCGCTTTCGACTTCACGGCAGCGGAGATCGTCGCGCTGGGACGTTATCCGCACCGGGGCCAAAGAGGCGTTCCGGCGCAGGATGACGAGGCCATCGTGGCCGCCGCCATGGCGCTGACCGACGTCTCGGCGCTGGCCGATCGTGTGCTCAACAGTCTTTCAGGCGGTGAGAAGGCCCGCGTCCACCTTGCGCGCGCACTGGCGCAGCTCTGGACGCCGCCGCCCGACGGCTCGGTTCGCTGGCTGCTGCTCGACGAGCCGACCGCCGCCCTCGACCTGGCGCATCAACACGCCGCCATGCGCCTGCTGCGCGAGCGCAGCCGCGAAGGCATGGGCGTGATCGCCGTCCTGCACGACCTGAACCTGGCCCGTCGCTATGCCGACAATGTGCTGATCCTCGACGGCAAAGGCGGCGTGTTTCACGGCGCTGCGTCCGAACTGCTCGAGCCGCCGCTGATCCAGCAAATCTGGCGCATGCCCTGCCAACAGGTCGAAAGCGCCGACGGCACCCCGCAATTCATTTTTGGTTGAAGAAAGAGTTGCACTCTGCTCGCAGAACACCGCGGAACGGGCTCCGCCCGGCCGCTGGTGTTGCCCCCGGCAGGGGGTAGGCGAAGGCGACACGCAGTGCGCCGCAGCCTGGGGGCGAGCCTAATACGTGAGACGCTGCGGCTGGAGTTCCTGCAGGATCGTCGTCGCGATTTCCTCGATCGACTTTGTCGTCGTCGACAGCCACCGGATGCCGGCGCGCCGCATCATCGCTTCGGCTTCACTGACCTCGTTGCGGCAGTTGGCCAGGCTGGCGTAGCGCGAATCCGGCCGGCGTTCGTTGCGGATTTCGCTCATACGCTCGGTCAGGATGGTCAGGCCGAAGATCTTCTTGCGATGCGGCAGCAGCGCCGGCGGCAGCTGGCGGCGGTCGAAATCTTCGGGGATCAACGGATAGTTGGCTGCTTTCAAGCCATGCTGCATTGCCAGATAGAGCGAAGTCGGCGTCTTGCCGCTGCGGCTCACGCCGACCAGGATCACGTCGGCGCCGGCCAGGTCGCGGTTGCTCTGGCCGTCGTCGTGCGCGAGGCTGAAATCGATGGCGGCGATGCGATCGTTGTATTCCTTGCTCTTGCTGACGTCGCTGAAACGGCCGATGCGGTGGTTCGACTTCATCGCGAGCTCGATTTCGAGCGGGCGCACGAAGGTGCCGAACATGTCGAGCAGCATGCCCTTGCAGCCGGTTTCGATGACCGCCAGCACTTCCATGTTGGCCAGCGTCGTGAAGACGATGGGCCGCTGGCCCTCGACTTCGGCTGTGTGATTGATCTGCCGCACGGCCTGATGCGCCTTGTCGACGGTGTCGGTGAAAGGCAGCCGGATGTGGCGCGGCTTGATCTCGAACTGGGCCAGAACGGCATTGCCGAAGGTTTCGGCGGTGATGC
>JAQGMX010000508.1 GCA_028292145.1 Variovorax sp. | reverse complement strand
GGCGGTCCTGCCGACTACTTCACGGTGACACCCGACAATCTCTTCAAGATGTTCCGCCCGCGCTGACCTTCGCGCCTAAGGTGGCAAGACCGCCTCCGCTTTTCAACGCCGCGCCTTGCGCGGCCCCACCAGAACCGATTTCCCGATGACTGACGCTCCCCAAATCACCGAACAACACGCGCCGCAAGCTGAGACATCGCTGCCGCCCGTGACGACCATCACATCGGCTCCTGTCGACGGCGCAGAAAACACCGAAGGCGCTGGCGAAGCCGGAACCGAAGCCGGAACCGAAGGCGGCGCGCGCGCGCCCCGCGCACGCCGTTCGCGCGGTGGACGCGGCAAGCGTCGCAGCGGACAGGCGACGCCGGCCGGCGAAACGGCCGAATCCGAAGAAAACGCCGCGCAAGCAGAAGGCGCGCAAGTCGCAGTTCCTGCCGATGCGCCGCGCCAGCAGAACGGCCGCAACGGGCAACAGCAGCGCAAGCCGCAGCAGGCGACGGCTGGCGATGCGCGTCAGGCACGCGAGCCCCGTGAAGGTCGTGCTAACGGTCAAGGCCAGCAAGCTGCGCGCAACAAGGTCCATCCGGTGCTCGAGCGCCTGTTCACGCTCTACCCGAAGATGTTCGGCGCGCGCTTCCTGCCGCTGAAGCTGGGCGTCTACCAGGACCTGCTCGAACGCCACGGCGACGAGTTCAAGACCGAGGACCTGAAGCTCGCGCTCGGCCTGCATGCGCGGTCGACCCGCTACCTCGACGCCGTCGCGGCCGGCCACCAGCGCCACAACCTCGAAGCCGAGCCGGTCGAGCCCGTGGCGCCGGAACACGTGCATCACGCGATCCTCGAAACCTTCCGCCGCCGCCAGGCGCGCACGAAGGACGACCTCGGCGAACAACTGCGCGAACGCATCATCGCGGCCATCGAGTCGTCGGGCATCGGCCGCGAAGCCTATGCCGAGCGCGTCCGCGCACGCGACCCGCACAGCAACGCCGCGCTCGACGATGCGCTGGCCGAACTCGGTCGCCAGGCCGCCAAGCGCGAAGCCCTGCTGCGCGCCTTCGAAGCCAGCGGCAAGAGCGAGGCGGAATTCGCCGACATGTACGGCATGGACCCGAAAGAAGTGACGCGTACGCTGCAGCGCGCACGGAAGGACAAGAAGGCGGAAGCGGAGGCTGCGGCGGCGAAGGCAGCTGAGGCAGCCAAGGCCGAAGCGGAGACCGAAACCCAAACCGAAGCCGAAGCCGCGGTAATCGAAGTCCCGGAAGCTGTCGCCGGCGAAGAAACGCAGGCCGAGTCGCACGAGCCGCCCACGGCCTGAACGGGCGAACTGGCGGGGCCTGAAAGGAGATTTCATTGGCCCGCCCGGATCCCCGCAACACGTCGCGCTACTGGCGCGCGTGCGACCTGCCGGGGATTGACATGCTGCAGGCCGACTTCACCACGCACGACTATGCCCCGCACGTGCATGACGCGCTCGTCATCGCGGTCACCGAGATAGGCGGCTCGGAGTTCAAGAGCCGCGGCCGCACGGACGTTGCCCATCCGCAGGCGCTGCTCGTCTTCAACCCCGCCGAACCGCATTCGGGCCGGATGGGCGGCAGCGAGCGCTGGCTGTATCGGTCGTTCTATCTGGCGCAGCCGGCCATCGAAGACATCCTGAGCGCCGTCGGAACCGACCAGCCGGGCTACTTCACGTCCAACGTCGTGCGCGATCAGGATCTCGTCACGCGGTTCACGGCGCTTCACCACGTGCTGGAACGCGAACCCCGGGATGCACTTCTCCATCGCGAAAGTGCCGTTCGCATCTTCGGCGACCTGCTGCAAAGGCACGGGCAGTCTGCGCGGCGCATTCCCAAGGCACCGCGAGATGCGGCTGCAATCGCTCCTGCGCTCGAACTCCTGCGCGACAGCTACGCGGACAACCTGACGCTCGACCGAATGAGCTCGGTGGCAGGCCTGACGCCGTTCCAGCTGATCGTGGTGTTCAAACGAACATTGGGCCTGACGCCGCACGCCTATCTGACGCAACTGCGCCTCGGTTCCGTGCTGCGTCGGCTGCAGGCCGGACAGTCCGTCGTCGAAGCCGCGCTGGCCTCGGGCTTCTACGACCAGAGCGCCCTGAACAAGCACTTCAAGCGGACGTTTGGCATCACGCCGCTTCAATATGTCCGCGCGCGCGCATCCTGATCGATCGCTGCCGCACCGCTCTCAATTCCGACCAATAGCATTTCGACCCGGCCTGCGATGCTGGCGCCATGTCTTCGATACGCAATGCGCTCCTCGCTCTCTGGGCTCGTCCCGTCTGGCTGCTGTGGCTGCCGCCAGCGTTCTGGGCCGGCAATCTGGTGCTGGGTCGGGCGCTCGGACCCGTCTTCCCACCGGTCTCTTTGGCCGTCGGCCGCTGGGTCGTGGCACTCGCCGTCATGACGCCCTTCGTCTGGCGGCAAGCGTGGCGGGAACGCCATCTTCTGGCGAGGCACTGGACGCTGATCGCAGCTTGTGGGGCCTTCGGCATTGCCGGCTACAACGCGCTGGGCTATGTCGCATTGCAGACCGTGCCGGCTGCGAGCGTCGCTTTTCTCAATTCGACCTTGCCGTTGATGGTGCCGCTCGTCGCAGTGGTTTTGGGCGGCGAGCGGATCACATGGAAGGCAGTGGTCGGGATCGCCATTTCTTTCATGGGCGTGGCCTGGATCGTGGCGCGCGGCGACATGGCCAACCTTGCTGCGCTACGGTTCGAGGGCGCCGAACCGCTGGTGCTTCTGGCCGTTGCCAACTACGCGGTCTATTCGGTGCTGCTGCGGCGCAAGCCGGCGGCAATCGGCCCGCTCGTGTTCCTGGCTGCAACCATGGCGGCTGGGCTGCTGATACTGATGCCCTTCTGGGCTTTCGAACTGGCGCGCGGGGCACGCATCCCGACCGATCCCGCCTCGATCGGCGCCGTCCTCTACATCGGCGTGTTCGCGTCGCTGTTCGCCTTCATTCTCTGGAGCCGCTGCGTCGCGACACTCGGCGCGACGGTGACGGGGGTTTCGTTCCACCTCGTCGCGCTGTTCACCGCACTGCTGGCTTTTCTTGTGCTGGGTGAGCCGGTACGCACGTTCCATATCGCAGGCATCGGACTCATCCTGCTCGGATTCTTCTTCACGACGCTCCGGCGCCCGACCTCTCAGCCCTGACGCGCCTGCAGCGCAGCGATCCGCTCCTCGATCGGCGGGTGCGTCGCGAACAGCTTGCCCACCGCGCCGGTGATGCCCATCGCCTCGACCGATTTCGGCAGTTCGCCGGGCGGCAGTCCGCCCAGACGAGCCAGCGCATTCATCATCGGCTGCTTGCGACCCATGAGTTGCGCGGCGCCAGCGTCGGCGCGGAATTCGCGCTGGCGGGAGAACCAGGCGACGACGATGGCTGCGGCGAAACCGAGCAGGATGTCCAGCACGATCGTGCTGATGTAGTAGCCGATGCCTGGGCCGGAATTTTCTTCGTTGCCACGGCGCAGGAAACTGTCGACCGCATAGCCGATCACGCGCGACAGGAACACAACGAAGGTATTCATCACGCCCTGGATCAGCGCCATCGTGACCATGTCGCCGTTGGCGATGTGCGCGACTTCGTGACCGATGACGGCCTCGACTTCTTCGCGCGTCATGCCTTGCAGCAGGCCGGTCGACACCGCGACCAGTGACGAATTCTTGAACGCGCCGGTAGCGAAGGCGTTGGGCTCGCCCTCGAAGATCGCGACTTCGGGCATGCCGATGCCGGCGGTGTTGGCGAACTTGCGCACCGTCTCGACGATCCACGCCTCGTCGGCGTTCTGCGGGTTGTCGATCATGCGCAGGCCGGCCGTCCACTTGGCCATCGGCTTGCTGA
>JAQGMX010000505.1 GCA_028292145.1 Variovorax sp. | reverse complement strand
AGCGGTCGAAACCCAGGCCCTCGCGCAGCACGCCGCCCCGCGCGACCTCGAAAACCGCCGCTTCAACGTCGGGGTGCATCAGCACGTTGCGGGCGCTTTTCGGGCCGCTGCAGTCGCCGCTGTCGGTTTGCCGGCCGTCGACCCAGACGCCGTCGGTGTTGGTCATGCCGGTGCGCAGGCCGCTGGCCATGAACAGATGGTTGACCAGACGCGCGGTGGTGGTCTTGCCGTTGGTGCCGGTGACCGCGACGACCGGGATGCGGCCGTCGTCGCCGTGCGCGAACAGCGTGTCCATCACCGCGGCTCCCACATCGCGGCCGCGGCCGAACGACGGCGAAATGTGCATCCGCAAACCCGGCGCCGCATTCACCTCGACCACGCCGCCGTGCTGCTCCTCGAGCGGCCGCAAGACGTTCTCGCAGACCATGTCGACGCCGCAGATGTGCAGGCCGACCATCTGCGCCGCATCGACGGCGCGCGCCGCGACTTCGGGGTGCACGGTGTCTGTCACGTCGGTGGCGGTGCCGCCGGTCGAGAGGTTGGCGTTGTTGCGCAGCACCACGCGCTGGCCGAGCGACGGCACGCTGGCCGGCGTCATGCCGAGCGATTCGAGCCGGCCGACGGCGATGGCGTCGAGCCGGATCTTGGTCAGCGACGTCGCATGGCCCTCGCCCCGGCGCGGATCGAGATTGACGGTATCGACCAGCTGCTGCACCGTCGAGACGCCGTCGCCGATCACCTGCGGCGGATCGCGGCGGGCGGCGGCGATGAGCCGGTTGCCGACGACGAGCAGCCGGTAGTCGAAGCCGGGCAGGAACTTTTCTACCATCACTTCGCCGTATTCGGCCGCCGACGCATAGGCCGCGTCGAGCTGTTCGCGCGTCACGATGTTGACCGTCACGCCCTTGCCCTGGTTGCCGTCCTGCGGCTTCACGACCACCGGCAGGCCGATGTCCTGTGCCGCGGCCCAGCCGTCGTCTGCGCTGACGACCGGCCGCCCGCGCGGCACCGGCACGCCGGCCGCGTCGAGCAGCTGCTTGGTGAGCTCCTTGTCCTGGGCGATGGCTTCGGCCACGCCGCTGGTGCTGTCGATTTCCGCCGCCTGGATGCGCCGCTGCTGCACGCCCCAGCCGAACTGGACCAGGCTGCCGCGCGTGAGGCGGCGGTGTGGAATGCCGCGGGCGGTGGCTGCATCGACGATGGAGCCGGTGCTCGGGCCGAGCCGCTCGGACTCGTCCAGCTCGCGCAATTCGGCCAACGCGGCGTTGACGTCGAAGGCGGCGCCTTCCTTCTGCAGCGCCGCATCGATCAGCTCGATCGCCAGCGCGACCGCGCGCCGGCCGACGGCTTCCTCGCAGTACTGCACGGCGACCTGGTAGACGCCTTCTTCCAGCGTGCGTGAGGTATTGCCGAAAACCACCGCGCATCCGGCCTGCGACTGCAGCGCGAGCGCAGCGTTCTCGAGCACGTGGGCCAGCGCCAGCGGCTGGCCGAGCACCATCGGATGCAGCTCGCCGATGGTCGGAAACAGCGAGCGAAGGCGGTTTTCGAAGCCGTGAAGCTGTTCGACGGCGTTTTCGGCGCCCTGGCAGTTGACGACCGCCTCGATCGAGGTATGGCGGCTCCAGAGATTGGGGCCGCGCAGGGCGCGGATTCGGGTGACTTCCATGGGGCGATCAGGCGAGTTGGGCTTCGGGGGATGGAATGGTCTGCGACAGCTGCAGCGACGCGAGCGCCGCCTGCAGGTCGGCCTCGAACGCTTCGGCGCCGGCGCCGATCAGGTTCAGCGGAATGCCGAGCGCCCAGCCGGTTGCGACGGCGGCCAGCAGGCTCTCGACGCCGACGCCGATGTGCGTGGCGCGCCAGACGGTCAGCCGGCCGAGGCCCGGCAGGAAGGATTCGCTGCTGCCGTTGGCCAGCACGACGCGGTCCTGGCGCACCAGCACCGCACGGCCGCCGGCGCCCTGGTGGGCGACCAGCGCCGGCGCATGCGCGTCGGCTGCGTACAGCACGACCGCGCCGTCGCACAGCGGCGCCAGCGCGGCGACACGCGGATCGCCGGCATTCAATACCGCGGTGCCTTCGGCCAGCACCACGTCGACCTGCGTTCGCATCACCCGAACCAGCTGGTCGCTCTCGGTGATGTCGAATTCGGCCAATGCTTCGGCGCCGCCGAGGTCGGTCACGATGCCGACGTGGCAGCGGTCGTAGGCCAGGCCGTCGCGCAGGATGGTGTCGGCGCCGTTTTCGATCACCACGGCTTCCGTGGCGCGGTTGACCAGCAGGCGGTGGCCGGCTTCCCAGTGCGCGCTGTCGCGAGCGTCGACGCGGCGGCGGTCCAGGAAAAGGCCGTCGCGGCAGGCGAGGCCGGTGTAGCGGCCGCCCAGGCCGAGCAGCCAGGCCACCAGGCGCGCGAGCACGGCGGCGTCGCGCGAGCCGGCCACACCGACGACCGGGATTCGACCGGCAAGCTGGCCTTCGTCGGCCTCGGCATAGAGGTGATCGCAGATCGCGCGGCCGACCGGGCGCGGCGAACCGACCGCCGGCTTCAGATGCATCAGCAGCCCCGGACCGGCGTTGACTTCGACGATCGCGCCGCGTTGTGCGACCAGCGGCTTGCCGATGTCTTCCGCCACCAGATCGATGCCGGCGATGTCCAGGCCGACCACGCGCGCGGCCAGCACGGCGGCATGCGCGACTTCGGGATGGACCAGATCGGTGCAGTCGACGCCGAGATTGCCGTTGCGCTGGATCGTGACCACACGGCCCGCGTCCGGCACGGCGGCGCCGTCGAGCGACTGGCGCTGGAGCTCGAGTTGCAGCTTGGCATCGGTGGGCAGGTCGATCAGGTCGAGCGGGAATTCTTCCTCGGCGCCACGTCGCGGATCGCTGTTGAGCTGGCTGTCGATGAGGGCTGCGACGGTCGACGTGCCGTCGCCGGTCACGGTGATGACGGCGCCGCGTGCCGCCGCCACGACCTGGCCGCCGATCACCAGCAGCCGGTGCTCGAAACCGCGCACGAAGCGCTCGACCATCACGTCGCTGCCTTCGGGCTCGGCGACGGCGAAGGCGGCCATGACTTCTTCGCGCGTCGTCAGTTCCAGCGACACGCCGCGGCCGTGGTTGGCGTCCGACGGTTTAACGGCCACCGGCAGGCCGATGTCCTCGGCGGCTTCCCAGGCTTCTTCGGCGCTTTCGACGATCCGGCCTTCGGGCACCGGTACGCCGCAGGCCTGCAGCAGCGACTTGGTGAGTTCCTTGTCGCTGGCGATGGATTCGCCGATGGCGCTGGTGTGGTCGGTTTCGGCGGTCCAGATGCGCTGCTGCTCGGCGCCGTAGCCCAGCTGGACCAGGTTGCCGTCGTTCAGCCGCATGTGCGGGATGCCACGGTCGGTAGCGGCGGCGACGATGGCGGCGGTGCTCGGGCCGAGGTAGCAGTCTTCCAGCTTGGCCTTGACCGCATTCACGGCGGCCTGCACTTCGGCGCTGCCGAAAGGCGTGTCGTTGATGGCCGCCATCAGCAGGCGATGGCCTTCGGTCAGCGCGACGCGGGCGACCTGCTCGTCGCGGGCGCGGAACACCATCCGGTAGACGCCGTGCTTCGACGTGCTGCGGGTTTGCCCGAAGCCGGTCGGCATGCCGGCCAGGTTCAACAGCTCGATGACGACGTGTTCCAGCACGTGGCCGGCCCAGGTGCCCTCGGTCAGGCGCTGGATGAAGCCGCCGCGCTCGCCGACGCCGCAGTGGTGCTCGATCAGCGCCGGCAGCAGCGTCGTCAGCCGTTCGGTGAAGCCGTCGATCAGGTTGGACGGGAAATCTTCCAGCCGGCCGAGGTCGAGCCAGACCTCCAGCACCGGTCGGTAGGTCCAGATATTGGGGCCGCGCAAATAGGATGTGCGCAGAAAACGGATGTCGTCGAAACGGGTCATGTAAACGTTCGATGAATCAGAATCGGCGGGCACGACGCCAAAGACACAGAAACACAATGCAACATCACGATCCAGTCGAGTCCCGGGAGGGCAGGGTAGCGGCGGCGCCGGACGGTTTGAAAGACCAGCTAACAATTGCGGAAAACGTTCTGGCGAGCCTGCCGGTTGACCTCGACGCCCAATTGCGCTTCGCCGACGACCTCCTCGCACTGACTGACCAGCGCCTGATCGCCCGAGAAAACACGGGGAAAACCGACGAAAAGAGTGTGTGGCGCGATTGGCCGCTGTCGCCTCCGGGACTCGCGCTGGTGGTGTCCGATCACGCAGGCGTCGGGACTTTCGACCTCATGGATGCCAACGGCCGGTTGGCACGCTGGCGCTACACATTGGCACAGCAACCGGCTGCGTTGCGATTTCAGAAGGAATTCGAGCGTCTTCAGGAGGGCGCAGCGTCCGACGCAGCCGAAGACGGCGCCGATACCACCCGTTCCGGTCTCGCCGATGCGCTGGAGGCCGAAAAGAAAGTCGTGCCGTCGACCTGGGTTCTGCTGCGCCTCGGCCGTTTCGCCAAGCCCTACAGAAAGCAGCTGCTCGCCGGCTTCTTGCTGACGCTGGCATCCACCGCCGCCACGCTGGTACCGCCGTACCTGACCATTCCGCTGATCGACGACATCCTGATCCCGTTCCAGAATGGCCAGCAGATCGCCATCGAGAAGGTCGTGATGTTCCTGGGCGCCCTGCTGATCGCCGCGCTGGCCGGCTGGGGCCTGGGCTGGGCGCGTACCTACCTGCTGGCGCTGGTTTCGGAGCGCATCGGCGCCGATCTGCGGACGACGACCTACGAACACCTGCTGACGCTGCCGCTCGACTACTTCGGCGGCAAGCGCACCGGCGACCTGATGTCGCGGATCGGCGCCGAAACCGACCGCATCAACGTCTTCCTGTCGCTGCACGCGCTCGACTTCTTGACCGACGTGCTGATGATCGTCATGACCGCCGCCATCCTGGTGTCGATCAACCCGCTGTTGGCGGTCGTCACGCTGGTGCCGTTGCCGTTCATCGCCTGGATGATCCACGTGGTGCGCGACCGGCTGCGCACCGGTTTCGAGAAGATCGACCGCGTCTGGAGCGAGGTCACCAACGTGCTCGCCGACACGATTCCCGGCATCCGCGTGGTCAAGGCCTTTGCGCAGGAAAAGCGCGAAGCCAACCGTTTCCGCGATGCCAATCAGTACAACCTGCAGGTCAACGACAAGTTGAACAAGGTCTGGTCGCTGTTCTCGCCGACCGTGTCCTTCCTCACCGAACTCGGTTTGCTGGTGATCTGGTGC
>JAQGMX010000500.1 GCA_028292145.1 Variovorax sp. | reverse complement strand
CGGATCGCGTCGTCGCTCAAGTCGACCAGCACACCGTCCACACCGTCGAGCGATGTGCCGGACATGAGGCCGATGTAAAGCCTGGTCAGTCTGCGCTCGCCTGAACGACGGAGAAAGCGGCCGACAGTTCCATGCGCGTGGCGATGGCCAGGCGAGCAAAAGCCGGACGCGACGCAGCGCTTAGAACGGCGCCGCCGGTCTGCTGCGCAATCGCCGTGAGCGGATCGACGAAAGCGCCGTTCACGCGGAATTCGAAGTGCAGATGCGGCCCGGTCGCCCAACCGGTGGAACCGACCGCGCCGATGAACTGACCCTGCGTCACGTTCTGGCCGGTGCGAACGTCCATGCGGCTCAGATGCGCGTAGACCGTCTGCTGGTTGTTGCGATGGTTGACGATGACGATGTTGCCGTAGCCGCTCTGCTGGCCCGCGAAATCGACCGTTCCATCGCCGACGGAACGCACTGCGGTGCCGGTCGGTGCAGCGAAATCGGTGCCGTTGTGCTGGCGCCAGCTGTTCAGGATCGGGTGAAGGCGCATCGAGAAACCGCTCGAGATGCGCGAGAACTCCACTGGCGACGACAGATAGGCGCGCACCAGGCTTTCGCCGTTCGGGCGATAGTAGCCACCCTTTTGACCGGGTTCCTGGAACCACATCGCCTGATGCTTCTGGCCGTTGCTCTCGAATTCGGCCGAAAGCACGCGACCGGTGCGCAGCGACTGGCCTTCTGCTTCAAACGTCTCGTAGACCACCGCGAACCGGTCGCCCTTGCGCAGACCACGGAAATCGACGTCGCCGGCAAACACATCGGCCAGCTGGCTGGCGACGGCGTCGGGGATCTCGGCCTTGTCGGTGGCATCGAAAAGCGTGGTGCGGACCACGCCGCTGGCGAGCCGGCTGGAAGCGGTGAGTTTTTCTTCTTCGGTACGGATTGTGAAAGCGCGACCCGACCAGGAAACGACCAGGCGCTTGAATGCGCCGCTTCCGTCCGGAATCCAGCGGGCGCTTAAACGCTGCAGTGTGTTGTCGCGCGTGGCTTCGGCCGTGACCATGCGGCCGGGCCGGCTCAGGAGCGCATTGCGGGCGTCGGTATTGCCGCGCAGGAAGGAAGCAGCCGCCGGATCGGCAATGCCCAGGCGCTTGAGCAGCGCCTCGACGGTGTCGCTCGAGCGCGTGATCTCGGTGCGGAACAGCGTGAAGGAATGGGTGTCGAGCGCCTCGGCCTGCTCTTCGAAGGCGATCGGCTTGACGGCTTCGAGCACCTGCTTCACTGGGAGGTCGGAGGCATCCGGACCCAGCGAGGCCACGGCGAAGGCGCCGCCGCCTGCGCAAAGCAGGAACGCACCGATCACGGTACCGATCTGCTTCGGATAAGTCTTTAGAACGTGAGCGACGCGAAGGGCGAACAGCTCTTCAGCAGCAAGAATGGCTTTGATCAACTCTGGAAATCCCGTATCGATTCGACGGATCCGCTCTGCAAGAACTCGCGTGGCGAGGGGGTAGGACAGTGCGGACGGAAGCGCCGCTTAGAATCCGGCGCTTGAGAAAGTCGGGCTGAGTATAGCTTCGGCGTCAGTCAAAACCGCCAAAAAACCCAATGTCCGCCGAACTTGTTACATCCCAAAATCTTTCAAATAGTGTAGGAAGTGCGCTCGAAATCTCTCTTCGCGGGGTTGATGAGTTGCTTCCGCGCGACGAGTGGGTCCGCAAGCTTCAACGGTCGGAAGCCACCGGCACACCGTTGCGCATCAAGCTGGGCCTCGATCCGACCGCCCCTGACATCCACATCGGCCACACGGTGGTGCTCAACAAGATGCGGCAGCTTCAGGATCTGGGCCATACGGTGATTTTCCTGATCGGCGACTTCACGACCACCATCGGCGACCCGTCAGGCCGCAACAGCACCCGCCCGCCGCTGACCCGCGAGCAGATCGAGGCCAACGCCCAGACCTATTACCGTCAGGCCAGTCTGGTGCTGGACCCCGCGAAAACCGAGATCCGCTACAACTCCGAATGGAGCGATCCGCTCGGCGCGCGCGGCATGATCCAGCTGGCTGCCAAGTACACGGTGGCCCGGATGATGGAGCGCGTCGACTTCGCCAAGCGCTTCAAGGCCGGCCAGTCGATCTCGGTGCACGAGTTTCTCTACCCGCTGATGCAGGGTTACGACTCGGTCGCGCTTAAGTCGGACCTGGAACTCGGCGGCACCGACCAGAAGTTCAATCTGCTGGTCGGGCGCCATCTGCAGGCGGAATACGGCCAGGAGCCGCAGTGCATCCTGACGATGCCGCTGCTCGAGGGGCTGGACGGCGTCGAGAAGATGTCGAAGAGCAAGAACAACTACATCGGCGTGACCGAGGCGCCGAACGCGATGTTCGCGAAGGTGCTCTCTATCAGCGACACGCTCATGTGGCGCTGGTACACGCTGCTGAGTTTCAAGTCGATCGCGGACATCGTCGCGCTCAAGGCCGAGGTCGAGGCCGGCCGGAATCCGAAAGACGCCAAGGTCGCACTGGCCAAGGAAATCACCGCACGCTTCCACAGCGCCGCGGCGGCCGAGGCGGCCGAGCAGGATTTCATCAACCGCAGCAAGGGCGGCGTGCCTGACGAGATTCCCGAGGTGTCGCTGACCGGCGCGCCGCTGGGCATCGCGCAGTTGCTGAAGCAGGCCGGACTTGCGACTTCCATGTCGGAAGGCAACCGGCTGATCGACGGCGGCGGCGTGCGGGTCGATTCCTCAGTCGTCGCCGACAAGGGGCTGAAGCTCGAAGCCGGCGTCTACGTCGTGCAGGTCGGCAAGCGCAAATTTGCGCGCGTGACGCTGGCCTGACGGACGCATCTGTCATGCAGAAGCGTGTCTGGAGCCCGACGACGCTGCTTCGGGTGTCGATTGCCGTTGCGCTGCTGACGATCGTTCTGAAGGGCGCGGCCGGCTACATCACCAATTCGATGGGCCTGATCTCGGACGCAATGGAGTCGTTTGTGAACCTCGCGAGCGCTACTTTTGCGCTCGCCATGGTGACGATCGCCATCCGGCCGGCCGACGAAGATCACCCTTACGGCCATCACAAGGCCGAGTATTTTTCCTCCGGTTTCGAGGGCATCCTGATTCTCGGCGCAGCGGTCGCCATCGGCGTTGCCGCGGCATTCCGGCTCTTGTCGCCGCAGCCGCTGGAGCAACTCGGCTGGGGGCTGGCGCTGTCGGTGGTGAGTTCGGGCTTCAACGCCGGGTTGGCCTACGCGCTGTTCAAAGCGGCAAGTGCGCACCGGTCGATCGCTCTGGAGGCCGATGCGCGGCATCTGGTGACCGACGTCTGGACGTCGGTCGGCGTCGTGGTGGGAATCGTGGCGGTGCATTTCACCGGTTGGCTGTGGCTCGATCCGTTGCTGGCGATCGGCGTGGCGATCAACATCGCGCGCGAAGGCGTCCATCTGGTCTGGCGCTCGTCCCAGGGCCTGATGGACCAGGCAATGGACGCCGAATCGCTCGCCGCGCTGAACGCTACGCTGGCCCGCTTCACCAGCCAGCCCGACGGCGAGCATCTGCGTTTCGATGACATCGTCACGCGCAGTGCGGCGCAGCGGCGCTTTGCCGATCTGCACATGCACGTGCCCGGCGACTGGTCGCTGCAGCATGCAGCGGGTCTGCGCGACGCGGTCGAGGAAGCACTGATGGCGGCGGTGCCGGGCTTGCGTGTCAGCATCCAGCTGCTGCCGCTCGACATGGAAGCGCGCGCCGTGCAGATCGACGCCGTCGCATCGGCGCACTAGCGCATCAGCGCATCGACGCACTAATAAGGATTGGCGATGCCCAGTTCCGCCAGGATCTCGATCTCGTAGGCTTCCATTTCCTCGGCGTCGGCATCGCCGGTTTCGTGATCCCAGCCTTGCGCATGCAACGCGCCGTGCACCAGCAGGTGCGCGTAGTGCGCGGCCAGGGGTTTGCCCTGTTCTTCGGCCTCGCGCGCGACGACCGGCGCACACAGCACCAGGTCGGCCGTGACGACGGGTTCCTGCGCGTAGTCGAAGGTCAGCACATTGGTGGCGTAGTCCTTGCCGCGGAATTCGAGGTTCAGGCGTCGGCCCTCTTCGGCGCCGACGATGCGCACGGTGATTTCGCCGTCGACCGCCAGCGCATGACGAATCCAGCGCGCGACGCTGTGGCGCGGCAACGCGGCGCGATGCAGCGCGGCATCGTCGAAACGGCCGAATTGCAGCGACAGCGACAGTTGCTGCAAAGCCGTTTTCGCCATGTCAGGTCGCTCCGGTGCGCTTGCGCGCACCGTCGTAGGCGTCGACGATGCGCGCCACCAGCGGGTGGCGCACCACGTCGGCCGTCGTGAAGCGAGTGATCGCGATGCCCTTGACGCGCTTGAGCACGCGTTCGGCATCGACCAGGCCGGAAAGCTGGGTTTTCGGCAGATCGACTTGGCTGACGTCGCCGGTCACCACCGCCTTGGCGCCGAAACCGATACGCGTGAGGAACATCTTCATCTGCTCGGGCGTGGTGTTCTGCGCCTCGTCGAGGATCACGAAGGCGTTGTTCAGCGTGCGGCCGCGCATGAAGGCCAGCGGCGCTATTTCCAGCGCGTTGCGTTCGAAAGCCTTCTGCACCTTCTCGTAGCCCATCAGGTCGTAGAGCGCGTCATAGAGCGGGCGCAGGTACGGATCGACCTTCTGCGACAGGTCGCCCGGCAGGAAGCCAAGGCGCTCGCCGGCCTCGACCGCCGGCCGCGTCAGCACGATGCGCTGCACCGCGCTTCGCTCCAGCGCATCGACCGCGCAGGCCACGGCCAGGTACGTCTTGCCGGTGCCAGCCGGGCCGATGCCGAAGGTGATGTCGTGCTTGGCGACGTTGTCGAGGTATTCGGCCTGGGTCGGTGTGCGGGCGCGCAGGTCGGCCCTCCGCGTGACCAGCATCGGGCCGGCCTCGCCGTCGGCGGTCATTCCAGAGTCGCTGGCGAGCGTGAGCTGCACCACGGCCGGGTCGATCGCCCGCTCCGCGATCTCGTACAGCGCCTGCAGCACTTCGATGGCCTGGTCGGCGATGGCCTTGGGGCCGTCGACCTTGAACTGTTCGTGGCGATGCGCGATCGTCACGCCCAGCGTGTCTTCGATGCGCCTCAAATGCGCGTCGAGCGGGCCGCACAGGTGGCCGAGGCGCACGTTGTTGAGGGGCTTGAAGGTGAACACGCGTACCAAACTAAATCCAGACACACGAAAGATCTGTGGAAGCCAACAACACAGACACGTCTTTTGCCAATGACACCTGCAGTAAAACTGCTGGCACCCAACACTGGCGGTTTCGGGCGTATTCGCCGTCGGCCGGATCATCCACTGCTGGCGCCAGGGGAGAACAGTCGTGCCTACACGATTTGTCCAAACGCTTAGCGCGGACTGTACGAAGGATTCTCAGCCTCGACCGGAGGCTCAACTAGGCGCTCAGGAAAAGCTTTAGAGAACGCAAGCCAGCCGACAACCGCGAGGATTATCGCAACTATGAATACAACCATCCACCGGACTGCGCGTTCGGGCTTCTGAGGCTTTGTCTTCGGTTTCATTTATAAACTCCGTGAAGATAATTAGGTTATGCGGTCGAAATATCGATCTGCAGGGAAATGATTAAATCTCCGATTTGCCACATTGCATGCGAGACAAGCAGTTTTTCGGTCATGCGGCGTCATGCAGCAAAGTTTGGAAAACTGATCCGACATCATCTTTGCTGGAAAACAATTCGCCTCTATTAGAAAACCGCTGCGCGAACGTCGGAACTTTCGCGCCCGCCCGCGTAGGAGTGCATTTTCATTGCCGCAACGGTGGTGAAAGTTCTCTGTGACATTGATACCTCACGTGGGTGCCAAGTAACACGGGCACTCGACATGCCGCACAAGAACATGTACACACCAGCGACTAAATTCATAAAGTGCACGATTTGGCGGAGGTCGTCAGCCAATCAACTTGCCAATACGTAGATTTCAAGATATTAATTGATGCTTCAACGCGTAGTAAGTAAAATCACTTGCTGATTTCAACTCCAGCTTTCTTTTAATACGAGAACGATACACTGCAACAGTTTTTTCCGACAACGAGAGATACTCAGCAATCGTGCCTGTCCGAAAACCGCGGGCGAGCTTTAAAAAGACCTGAAGCTCTCGGCTTGTCAGAAGTTTATGCGGTGGTTCCGCACGGGCAGCCAAAGATGTAGCAAGCAATTCCGAGATCTCAGCAGTTAAATGGCGACTTCCACAACTGAGCGATCGAATGGCTCGCAGGAGCTCATCCAATTCACAATTTTTTGAAAGAAATCCCATGGCGCCAAGGCTCAGCATTTTAAGTGCGTAGTTTTCTACAGGGTAACTAGTAAAAACTAATATAGCAGTTGTCGGAGATATTCGGTGGAGCAATGGCAATAGATCCAAGCCAGTCCGCCCAGGCAGATCAACATCCAGAAGCAATACGTCAATCCGGCGAATTCGGATCAGTTCCAATGCGGTTACCGCATTCGCTGCAGACCCCACAACGCAAATATCTTTTTGCGAAGACAGGCAACTCGACAAGCCTTCCCTTATTACCGGATGGTCATCGACAATACCGACAGAAATTGAGCATTCTGCCGTAGGCGAAATTTCCTGCAAGCCATTAACGCCGCGTTTGGACAGTTTGCAGGTGGCGGACGATGTATTAAAAAGCATCCACTTGTACAGCAAGGCTCATGCCGATCTCCAAATCCTGCCGGATCAGACATACTTTCTACGCAAACCGAATGTAACAAACCTGCACCCGCTGAGCCTTCCGGCGAACGTAAGCGAGGGGCAGACGCAAAGGACGTAGATTCCCATGTCTTCTATCGAGAATCCACTCAACGAAAGTTGATCATCCTAAACGCGAAATTTGCAGCAAAAACGTCTGCAAGTTTTGCAACTCTGAACATCAGTGAATATCCCATGAGCATAGTCGGCGTGGCTACCTAGCCATAAAAGAGTGGGGGCCTTAAGGCAGAGGGCGCAGACGCAGAAGCAGGCAGCTGCTTTGCCACGCCAAGAGGCAACCAGTTTTCAGGCGCCAACTGCAGAACGACGATTTTTTAACCTAGCTATTTCTCATTGCGCCATTCAGGGCTTAAGTACACGCTGCAGTCTGCGTCATACGCGAATGCGCGACTAAATACAAAAATAATCAGAAATAAACTCGATAAATACTGTCACTATTAGGAAATGATCCTGCACGCTACTTGCTTCGCCGCCCTCTCTGTGAAGCTTTCGCTTTCGACCTCCTATCAAGCCGAGCTTCCGCAAGAGAACTTATTAAGGAAACCAAGGCCAAACGCGTTAGGCGAAGCACCAACCGTTTCCACGCCTCATCGACCTTTTTGTCCAAAGCATCCGCAGACTGCTCAAACTTCAGGACCGCATTTGGCGAAAACAGGTTACTTTCCTTTACTGTCGCACTGCCCGACATGGGCACGTCGCTATCCGATGACGCGGTTTTTTCCGGGATCGCAGGGGTCTGCGGCACTGCTGAACCATGCGTCTTAGCATAGACCTTGGTGAACTCTGCGCCCAGCAAGAAAATCTGTGATGCGTAGTACACCCAAGCCAGCAGCAATACAAGTGAACCTGCACC
>JAQGMX010000479.1 GCA_028292145.1 Variovorax sp. | reverse complement strand
TCGGCGAACTGCTTCGCGCTGCGCCCGGTTGCCGCGGTGCTGCCTTCGTTGGCGAACTTCTCCAGCACGTCGGGCCGCGTGAGCACCTTCGCGACCTCCGCATACATGCGCTCCAGGATGGCTGGCGACACGCCGACGGGCGCGACCACGCCCGACCAGGTCTGCGCGTCGAAATCCGGGAAGCCCGATTCGGCGACGGTCGGCACGTTGGCCAGCGCCGGCAGTCGCGCCGGCGAAGTCACGGCCAGCGCGCGCAGGCTGCCGCCCTTCACCTGGCCGAGCACGGACACCGAATTGCCGATGTAGAAATCCACGTGCCCCGCGCGCAGATCGTTCACGGCCGGGCCGGCGCCCTTGTACGGGACGTTCAGCAGCGTGATGCCGGCGCGGCGTTCCAGCAGTTCGATGGCGAGATGGCCGACCGTGCCGTTGCCGGCGAAGGCGACGCGCATCGGGTCCGGGCGCTTCTTGGCGGCCGCGACGAGGTCGGCCATCGTCTTGAACGGCGAATCGGTCTTCACCGTGACGACCATCGGCTGCGACGCGACCAATGCGATCGGCACCAGATCCTTGAGCGGGTCGAAAGGCATCTTGGCGTAGAGGGACGGGTTGATCGCCATGTTGGCGGTCTGGCCGATGCCGAAGGTGTAGCCATCGGCCGGCGCGCGCGCCACGGCATCGAGGCCGATGTTGCCGGCGGCGCCCGCCCGGTTCTCGACGATGACGACCCAGCCGGTCTGGACGGTGATCTTCTCGGCCACCAGCCGGCCGAGGAAGTCGGCGCTGCCGCCGGGCGGGAACGGCACGACGAGGCGGATCGGCCGCTGCGGCCAGGCTCCGGCGGTCTGCGCGGATGCCGTGCTCGCCACAATCCAGGGAAGGGCCGCCACGGGAAAAGCAGCGGCTGCACTAATAAGAAGGCGTCTTTGAACCATGGTTGTCTCCTGGTGATTTGTTGTTCATCTTCTCAACCTTGATTCATTCGGTCTATTTGATTAAATTCATTTAACTATTTCTTTAGGTTATGAATGACGCTCAACCTTCGCGATCTCGCTTTCTTCGAAGTCGTTGCAGAACTGGGTCATCTGGGCCAGGCGGCCGAAAAGCTGGGTCGTTCGCAGCCCGCGCTCACCAAGTGCATGCAGCGGCTGGAGGCGGCTTTCGGGGTTCCGCTTTTCACGCGCGCGGGGCGCGGCATCAAGACCACGGCGGTTGGCGAGGTATTGCTGGCGCGCGCCCGCTTGTTGCGCAGCGCGTCGGAAGAAGCGCTGCGCGAGGTCAACGATTTTGCGCAGGGCAACGCCGGGCATGTGCGCATCGGCAGCGGGCCGATCGCGGCGGACAACGTGCTGCCCGCGCTGTGCCGGATGCTGCTGTCGGAGGCACCCGGCACGACCATCGACATCACCGTCGGCCCGAGCATGGCGTTGCGCGAACAGTTGCGCGAAGGCGGCATCGACCTGCTGATCGGCCTCATCCCGCTGACCGATCCGCAGTTCCAGACGCATCCGATCTTCGACGACACGGCGGTCGTCGCGACCAGCCCGGACCATCCGGTGTTCGCGCTGCCGGAGATCACGCTGGAAGCGCTGACCGCCTATGGCTGGGTGCTGCCGGTGGCGTCGATCCCGAGCCGGCAATGGCTCGACGCGGTATTTCAGTCGCACGGCCTTCCGCTGCCGCGCGTGCAGATCAGCGCGAATTCGATCCCGCTGCTGCCGGCGCTGATCCTGCGCACCGGCCTGCTGAGCTTCATCTCCCGGCGGACGCTGGAAAGCGGGAGCGACGGAGCGCTGAAGGAAGTACCGCTGGCGGAGACGACGCTGCAGCGGACGTTGGGCGTGACGTACCGGAGCGGTGCGTATCTGTCGCCGGCCGCGCGGCGGCTGGTGGCGCTGCTTCAGGCGCGAGGCGAGGGGCTGACTAACCCGCCGTCCGCTGCTGCCCGATCGCCTCATGAATGAACTGCAGCTTCGCTACCGCCCTGTACGGCAGCACGAACGGGTAGCCGTCCTGCTGGCCCATGCTGCGCGCGAGTTCGTTCATCACCTGGGTCAGCCGCACCCAGGCGTTCAGAATCTCTAGAAATCCTTTCGCGCCGGGCAGGTCGGCGCGCCACAGGTCCTTCAGCTCGAACGGCTCCGACTCGGTCTCCGCCTGGTCGGTGTCGATCCGGAAACTCGCCGCCGTGTCGACCGTGTCGGTGATGTGCAGGTAATGCGCCCAGGTCTCGGCCCAGTCTTCCCACGGATGCGTCGACGCATAGCTGCTGATGTAGGTCAGCGCCCAGCCCCAGGGCGGACCTTCGGCGTAATGTTTCTGCAGCGCCTTCGCGTAATCGGCGCGCTCGTCGCCGAAGAGCGCCCGAAATTCGGCCAGCCGCACTGGGTCGTCGCGCACCAGCCGGTCCCAGTAGAAATGGCCGATCTCGTGGCGGAAGTGGCCGAGCAGCGTGCGATAGGGTTCGCGCATCGCGGCACGCGTGGCTTCACGGTGCGCATCGTCGGCCTCGGCGACGTTGAGCGTGATCACGCCGTGGTGATGGCCGGTGAGCACCGGCTTGCCCTGCGGCAACTGCTCCAGCATGTCGAAGGCGATGCCGGGTCCGGCACCGATTTTTCTCTCGACGGGCAGCCGCAGCGCCAGCAATTGCGAGATCAGCCGCCGCTTGGCGGCCTCCAGTTCACGCCAGCGATGCCAGTTTCTCGGCTGCGAGACGTCGAACATCTGCCGGTTCAGGCTGCAGGCGAGGCACGGCTTCTCGACATTGGCGGTGGAACAGCCATCGACCTTGATGATCCAGTTGCAGGCCGCCGCACTCTGCCGGTTCACGCAGAAGTGATAGAGCGTGCCGCCCACGTCGCTGGCCAACCACCACTGGTCCGACGCCGGACCGGGCACCAGCGCCGTCATGGTCAGCCGCGTCGTCTCGTAGCCCAGCTGGCTGCCGCAGTTCACACACTGGGTGTTGCGCAGGAATACCGGACGCCCGCATTGGCATTTGTAGGCCCGGCTGACGGCCGGAATGTGTGTGAGCGGCACGACTCTCAGCCCGGCATCAGCTGGCCGACGGTGGCCGACGGTGCGGTACCGGTGTCTTCGGGCACGAGCGCGAGCTCGCCCCACTGCCGGGAAGATTCGCACAGGCTGTTCATGACGTCCGCGGCCATCGCTTCGAGCAGCCGGACTTCGCGCTGGTCGAGTGCGCGCGGTCGCATGTCGAGCAGGCAGAGTGCCCCGATGACGTGGCCGCCCGCATCGCGCAAAGGTGCGCCGGCATAGAAACGAACGCCTTTCGACTGCAACGCCGGGTTGCCGGAGAAGCGAAGGTCGCGCGCCACGTCGGGAACGATCAGCGTCTGCGAATTGGCGACCACGTGGCCGCACATCGACAGCGATCTCGGCATGTTCAGGTCGTCGCCGACGGTGGCGACCGGATCGCCGGTCGTGCCACCGGAAGCGCCGTCGACGGCGCTCAGCATGCCGTGGGCGCCGCGCACGTTCTGCTGGTCTTCCTCGATCACCGACACCAGCGCAAGCGACACGTCGAAGATGTCTGCGGCCCGCTTGGACATGGCATCGAAGATCGGCTGCGCGCGCGGATCGAGCGCACCGCTTGCGCGCACGGCGGCGAGACGCGCGGCATCGTTCTCCGGCACGGCGGCAGCCAGGAAGCCGTCCGGCAGGCCGACGCCGGTGAATGCAGCCGTACGCACGACCGCCTCGCTGATCGCGGTGACGACCGCATCCGCACCCAACGACTTGCACGCGTCTTCGCCGAGCAATTCCGCCGGCGCATTCCAAAGCGCCAGCACGATCTTCACGTCGGGCCAGCGGCGGCGCAGACGGCGGCAGAAGTGGCGCGCCTGCACCTGCGGTTCCGGGCTGAAATAAGACAGGCAAACCGTCTGCGCGCCGGCCAGGTCGAGGCGCGAGATGTAGTCCGCCGTGACGGTCGCAGCCGCCCGATGCTCGGCGGGCTGCCCTTCGAGCGACAGCGAATGCGCCAGCATGCGGGCGGCCAGCGTGTCGACCTCCCACTTGCCGCCGATGCAGACCGTGAGCGGCACGCCGTTGGAAGAACTCGCGGTGGGCGGCGGGTATTGCTCCTCGAGTTCCTCGATCAGCGCTTCCATGCCGCGCACGATGCGCAGCCGGTGCTCGGCGGTCGAATTGCTGGCGTGATCGGTCGTCGCCATGCGCAACACCGGAAGGCCGACCTCGCTGTAGAACGGCGTGACCTTGCCGTCGACCGACTGCTCGGTCGCGAGCTCGATGGCTTCCTCGACGTTGTCGGCCAGCAGCCGCTGGTAGACGCGGGTCGGCGCATCGAGCGCAGGCTGGCTGCCGAGCAGCACGTCCAGGAACTGCAATCGCGGCAGATAGCGGCCGATCACCAGCAGGCAGACGGTCAGCGGCGTCGACATGATCAGGCCGACCGGCCCCCAGAGCGCGGTCCAGAAAATCGCCGACACCATCAGCGAGATCGCCGACAGTCCGG
>JAQGMX010000468.1 GCA_028292145.1 Variovorax sp. | reverse complement strand
TCAGCCCTTTCGGCCCCAGCCGGAGAACATGCGGCCGAGCAGGCCGCCGCTCTTGGCCGGACGGTCCGGTTCGAGATTGCCGCGATTCGTGGTGCGTCCGGTGCTGCCTTCGGCAACGGCCGGGCCGGGCTGTGCCGACGCGAGCTGGGCCAGGCTCTCGAACACGTAGCGCCGGGGCTCGATGCGGAAACCGAGCGTCTGCTCCGACATCTCGACCACCCGCATCGCCTGCAGCGAGTCGCCGCCGAGATCGAAGAAGTTGTCGCTGGCACGGATTTCGTTGACGTCGATGTCGAGTGCCGAAGCCCAGACCTGCGCCAGACGCGCCTGCTCCGGCGGCAGCAGCGCCATCGGCGAAGCGGTCCTTGCAGATGATGCCGGTGCTGCGGCACGTGCCGCGTCGCCGCCGGCCAAATCCGCTGAATCCGCCGAAGTCGCCGGCTCTGCCGCCGTCGCCGCGAGCTGCGCCAGACGCGCGGCACTGGACGAGCCTTCGGTCGACAGCAGCGTCTCGATCAGCGCATCGGGCTGCGCTGCGACCTTGTGCATCAGCTCGACGAAGCGGTCCTTGAAGGCCTCTCCGGTCTCGGGCAGGTAGATGTCGGCGTTGTACGTCACCGCGCCTTCGAGGCCGTGCGGCTTTTCCATCAGCCACATGCCCAGGTCGTCGGTCGCGCCGCTCTGCAGGATATGGATCTGCTTGTGCGTCAGGCCGCCGAAATCGAGCGGGCGCTCACGCGCATCCTGGAACGAGAACAGCGCCTGGTACAGACCGACGCCCTGCGCGCGCTCGGCGAACTCGGGTTCGGCCACCAGTCGCTCGAACGGGATCTGCTGGTTGTTCATCACCGCCAGCAGCTCCTGCTTCACATAGCGCATGAAGCCGCCGAGCCCGGCCGCGCGGTCGATGCGGAAGGCCATCGGCAGCACGTTGTTGAAGAAGCCCATGACCGTTTCGACTTCGGGCTGTTCGCGGCCGCGCACCGGCGTCGCGACGACTAGCGCGTCGGTGTCGATCACGCTGCCCATCATCAGCACGTAGACGCCGAGCGCCAGCATGTTGAGCGTCACGCCGTGCTGGCGAGCGACTTCGCGCAGCCGCTCGGTCAACGCCTTGTCGATGCGGATCCAGTTCGTCCCGCCCTGGCCGCTCATGCCGGCCTTGCGCGGACGGTCGGTGCGTGCGGCGCGCGGCATCGGTGCGGCGGCGAAGCGCGTTTTCCAGAAGCGCAGCTGTGCCTGGGCCTCGGGCGATTCGAGCCATTCGGCATACCACTGCGCGTAGTCGGCCATCGTCACCGGCAGCACGGGCAGCGACGGTACCTCGCCGCGCACCAGCGCGCCGTAGAGCGTCGACAGCTCGGCCTGATAGAGGTCGAAAGACCAGCCGTCCCAGATCAGATGGTGCGGCACGAAGACGAACGCATGGTCGTCGGCCGCCATCCGGTAGAGCGCGACGCGGAACAACGGTCCGTTGTGGATGTCCAGCGGCAGGTCGATGGCTTCGCGCAGCAGCGCGGTCAGCTTTTCCTCGCGTTCGGCTTCCGGCAGCGTCGACAGGTCGATCACCGGGAAATCGAATTCCAGCGTCGGTGCGACGACCTGGCACAGCGCGCCGGTGTCGGGGTCGGTGCCCATCGACGTGCGCAACGCCGACTGGCGCGAAACGATGGTGCGGAAAGCCGCCTCGAACATCGCCGTGTCGAGCGGACCGCCGAAGCGGTGCGTCGACGGCTGGTTGTAGACCGGGCGGCCCGGATGCAGTTCCTCGACAAAGCGGATGCGCGCCTGCATCGGCGTCAACGGCGCGTTGCGGCGGCGCGGCACATGCACGACCGGCTTGCGGCGCGGTGCGTCGCTCTTGGCGAGGCCGTCGACGGCCTGCGCCAGCCGCTCGGCGGTCGGCGATTCGAACAGCACGCGCATCGGCACGACGATGTCGAAAGCGGTGCCGAGCAGCGCAGCCAGTCGCGCAGCCAGCAGCGAATGACCGCCGAGCGCGAAGAAGTCGTCGTGGATGCCCAGGCCAGGCAGGTGCAGCACCTTTTCCATCGTTTCCAGCACGATGCGCTCGCGTTCGTTGCGCGGCGCGATGCGTTCGGCGCCGTCGTCGCTCAGAACGCTGCTCGGCGGCGGCAGTGCCTTGCGGTCGACCTTGCCGTTGGGCAGCAGCGGAATCGCGGCGAGCGGCACCAGATGCTGCGGCAGCATGTACTGCGGCAGGCGGCCCCTGAGGGACTGCATCACCTGCGCCAGAGCGTCGCGGTCGAGCGTCGTGTTGGCGGCAGCCACCAGATAGGCCACCAGACGGACGTCGCCCGGCTGGTCTTCGCGCGTGACGACGACGCTGCGTGCCACGCCCGGCGCCTCGTTGCAGCGCGTCTCGATCTCGCCGAGCTCGATGCGATAGCCGCGCACCTTCACCTGGAAGTCGTTACGGCCCATGTGGGCCAGCTGGCCGTCGTTGCGCCAGCGGCCCCGGTCGCCGGTGCGGTAGATGCGGGTCGGCGCGCCGTCGATGTCGATGATCACGAAGCGGTCGGCCGTCAGCTCGGCCCGGTTCAGGTAGCCGATGGCCAGGCCGTCGCCGCCGATGCACAGCTCGCCCGGCACGCCCATCGGCAACGGACGCAGATGGTCGTCCAGCACCCAGACGGTGGTGTTGTCGATGGGTTTGCCGATCGAGATGCCGCTGCGGCCGATCTGCGCCAAATCGACGCGCCAGACCGTCGACCAGATCGTGGTTTCGGTCGGGCCGTACATGTTCCAGACTTCGCCGGCCGCGCGCAGCAATTGCTGCGCCAGGTCGCTCGGCAGGCTTTCGCCGCCGACCAGCGCCTTGAACGGACCGCGGCGATGCCAGCCGGCATCCAGCAGCAGCCGCCACATGCCCGGCGTTGCCTGCATCATGGTGGCGCCGCTGTCGTGCAGCAGCGCACCCAGGTCGTTGCCGTTGAGCGCCATGTCGCGTGAGGCGATGACGACTTCGGCACCGACGGCAAGCGGCAGCATCAGCTCCAGCACGGCGATGTCGAACGACAGCGTGGTGACGGCCACCAGCACGTCGCTTGCGGCGATGCCGGGTTCGCGCTGCATGCTCTGCAGGAAGTTCGCAACCGCGCCGTGCGGCACCGCCACGCCCTTGGGCTGGCCGGTGGAGCCCGACGTGTAGATCACGTAGGCGGCATCGTGCGAGCGCGCGTCGCCGTCGGTGGCGGCGAGCGCGTCGGCCGGCTGCTGCTTCCAGGCGAGGTCAGTGTCGATCGCCATCGTGCGTTCGAGCGCATCGGCGCACCAGTGCGTCGGTGCCGTGGTCACCGAAGAAACGGTCAGCAGCAACGCCAGTCCGGCGTCTTCGGCGTAGTAGTCGAGGCGGACCTGCGGGAATTCGGGGTCGAGCGGCACGTAGGTGGCGCCGGCCTTGAGCACTGCCAGCAGCGCCATGACCATGTTCGCGTCGCGCGGCAGGCAAAGCCCGACCAGCGCGCCGCGCTGCACGCCACGTGCGCGCAGTTCGCGGGCGAGGCGGTTGGACTGCGCGTCGAGTTCGCCGTAGCTGAGCACGGTCTTGCCGTAGCGCAACGCGTTGCGTTCGGGGCCGACGGCCGCCATGTTCGCGAATGCGGCGTGCATCAGCGGCTGGCTCGGCACCGGCGTGGGCGCCGGCTGCAGGGCCAGCAAGGCGTGCGCCTCGGCCGCCGAAAGCAGCTCGAGCTGACCCACGCTGCGCGCCGGGTCCTGCGTCGCGCTGCGCAGCAGGCTTTCGTAGACCTGCAGCCACCGCGTGATGGTCGCGGCGTCGAACAGGTCGGTGTTGTACTGCAGCTCGATCTTCATGCCGGCAGCGACCGGAACGATGTTCACGAACAGCTCGAAGTTCTCGGAGGCGCGCGGCACGCTGCCTTGTTCGGCTTCGATGTCGGGGAAGCTGCCGGCGTTGGGCGCGGCATCGCGGTCGACGTTGAACAGCACGCTGACCAGCGGCAGGCGGCTCGGGTCGCGCGTCATCGGCAGCTTGCGCAGCAGCGTGCCGTAGGTGAGGTTCTGGTGCTCGAAGGCGTCCAGCAGCTGGCTGCCCGACTGGCGCATCAGCGCATCGAAAGGCAGCGTGCCGTCGACGGCGACGCGCAACGGCAGCAGGTTGACGCAATGGCCGACCAGGCGCGGCATGTTGGCCGCCATCTGTCCGGCGGCGGCGATGCCGATCACCAGGTCGTCCTGCGCCGTCAGGCGATGCAGCAGCGAAGCGAAGCCGCTGAAAAGCACTGCATACAGGCTGGCGCCGACGCCCGCGCCGGTCTTGCGCAGCGCGTCGATCAGCGGACGCTCGAGCACGTGGTCGATGCGTTGCGAAGCGAACGTCCGTACGGCGGGGCGCGGACGGTCGAGCGGCAGTTCGAGTACCGGCAGGCTGCTGCCGCTGAATTTGGAAACCCAGTAGTCGACATGCGCCTTCATCTCCGGGCCGTCCGCCTCGGCGGCTTCCCAGGCGACGTAGTCCGCATAGACGGGCGCCGGATCGAGCGACGGACCGGCGCCGATGCGCTCGGCATAGAGCCGGCCCAGGTCTTCGGCGATCACGCCCCACGACCAGCCGTCGCAGACCGCGTGGTGCGCAGTCATCAGCAGCAGGTTCTCGACGGTCGACAGGCGGTAGAGCGCGGCGCGGAACAGCGGGCCGCGGTCGAGCTCGAAGCGTTCGCGCACGGCGGCGAAGGCGTCGGCTTCGACGATGCGCTGCCGCGAGGCCGCGTCTTGCGAACGCAGGTCGTATTCGGCCAGCTGCAGCGGTGCCGGCTCGGCGATCAGCAGCTGGCTGCCGTCGGTCGAGAAAGTGGTGCGCAGGGAAGGATGCCGGGCGACCAGCGCATCGAACGCGCCGGCCAGTGCCGTCGCGTCGAGCATGCCTTGCAGGCGCAGCGTCAACGATTCGTTGTAGGCCAGCGAAGCCTGCGGGCCGAGCTGGTCCGCCAGCCAGACTTCGCGCTGCGCCTCGGTGGCGGCAGTGGTCTGGGCGATGGCGCCGGCGGCGAAGGGATCGAAATCCGCTTCGCTGTCGGTGCGTGTGGCTTCGATTTCCATGGATGCGTCGTCTTCCGTCTTCATGCCTGCAGCTTCACGTACTTGCCGTGCGCGGCCGGATCGGGAACGAACCAGGCCGGCTGGCCGTCGCGGTCGCGGCCCAGGCGGGCGTCGGGCACCGGCGGATTGGCGGCGTCGAAGCCGCGCGCGACCGGCGCGCGGCCCGGCAGGAATTCGGCCTGCTGCATTTCGGCGACCGATTCCTTGAAGGCCTGCTTGATGGTCGCGATGTCGGCCGGCGTGTGCGCGGTCGTCATGAAGCACGGGAAGTTGTCCAGGATGTGCACGCCGCGGCTGCGCATCATCGCGAACAGCAGGTCCTGCAGCGGATGGTCTTCGAGCCAGCTCACGCGCCAGAGCGACGCGAAGTAGCGGATTTCCAGCGGCGCGCCGACTTCGCGGCAGAACGCCGTGAGCTCGTCGGCCATCGCAGCGGTGTGCAGGTTGAGCTGCGTCTGCAGCGCCACGCCCGAATTCGCCAGAT
Source organism: Variovorax sp. (assembly GCA_028292145.1). GTDB lineage: Bacteria > Pseudomonadota > Gammaproteobacteria > Burkholderiales > Burkholderiaceae_C > Variovorax. Next base: position 9,607 of record JAQGMX010000468.1, on the reverse strand, counting down.
GGTCGAGCGACGCCTTGGCCGCGGCCAGCGCCAGCGGATGACGCACGAAGGTGCCGGCGAAATAGGTCACGCCGACGCTCGGAATCGAGTCGTCGCCGTAGTCCCAGGCGCCGCCGTCGAGCGCGTCCATGAATTCGCGCTTGCCGGCGATGGCGCCGATCGGCATGCCGCCGCCGATCACCTTGCCGTAGGTGGCGAGGTCACCGCGCACGCCGAACAGTGCCTGGGCGCCGCCTGGGTGCGAGCGGAAGCCGGTGATGACCTCGTCGAAGATCATGCAGGTGCCGCTCTTCTCGGTGATGTTGCGCACTTCCTGCAGGAATTCCTTCGGCTGGAAGTCGGGCCGGCGGCTCTGCACCGGCTCGATCAGCACGGCGGCCAGGTCGTCGGCGTTTGCGCGGATGAATTCCAGCGACTCTGGCGTACCGTAGTCGAGCACGCGGACGTCGCCGAACATGCCGCTCATCACGCCCGGCGTGGCCGGGATGCCCCGTGCGCCGCGACCGGCGCGCACCAGCACTTCGTCGAAAGTGCCGTGGTACGAACCGCTGAACAGCACGACGGTGCTGCGGCCGGTATGGGTGCGCGCGATGCGCACGGCCGCCATCACTGCTTCGGAGCCGGTGTTGCAGAGCGCGGCGCGGTCGAAGCCGGTGAGTTCGCAGATGCGCGCCGTGACTTCGGCTGCCAGCGGATGCTGCGGGCCGATCTCGTAGCCGATGTCGAGCTGGCGCTTGACCGCGTCGTTGATGAAGTCCGGCTGCCAGCCGAACATGTTCATGCCGAAGCCGTTGAGCACGTCGACGTATTCGTTGCCGTCGATATCCCAGACGCGCGACGCCTTCGAGCGCTCGACCACGATCTGATAAGTGATCTCCTTGGTCGCCGGGCGGAAACCGTTGACGACGCGCGGGTCGGCCATGTGGTTGCGGTTGGCGGCGGTGAAGGTCTTGCTCTTCTGCGTGCGCTCGACATAACGGCGAACGAAGGCGTCGAGGCGCGCCTGCTGGCGACCGGTGATGTCGCGGTTCGGCGTGGTGTGGATGCGGGCGATCGCGCCGAAGGCCTTCTTGACGTCGTAGGTCACGTGGCCGGCTTCACGCTCGACGGGCTGGGTTGCCTGCGATGCGACGGGTGCGACGGTCGGCGCGACAAGCGCTGGTGCCGTCTCTGCGGCGGCGGTTGCGGTGGCCGTGGCTGGCGCACCGGCTAGCAGAGCGAGCTGCTGCTGCATGAGCTGCATCTGCTGCTGGATCAGTTGCTGCAGCATCGGCGCATCGGTGCGCACGGTCATCGGCGCCAGCGGCACGACCGTCGTGAAAGCGGTGGTGGCAGCAGCGACGGCCGGCATGGTGGTGGCGAGCGGAGCGGGCGCCATCGGGGCCAAGGTCGCGACAGCCGCAGCAGGCTCCGGTGGCAGCACGCCGTCGAGGTGCTCGACCAGCAGATCGAAGCTGCGGCAGCCTTCCATCAGCTGGCGGAAGGTGATGTTGGTCTTGAAGTGCTTCTTGACCTGCAGCGCGGCCTGCGTCAGCACGAGGGAATCGAGGCCCTGGTCGATGAAGGACACAGCGCCCTCGGCATCGGCCATCGGCGTGCCGGAAATGTCTTCGAAAAGCTCGCGCACCTTGGCGTGGAGCGCGGTGCGGCGGGTACTTGGAACGGCAGAGAGGGTGGACGTGGCTGACATGGTGGACATGTGGGGCTCCGTGGTCATGACGGGGGTAACTGGAGAAACGTTGTGAAGGGGCGCGGCGGCAGGCGCGGCCGGGACGATGTCGACCCAGTGGCGCTTGCGTTCGAAGGGATAGGTCGGCAGCCGGACGCGCGACTTGCGGGTGCGCATGTCGAGCTGGCCGAGGTCGGCATCGACGCCGATCGCCCAGAGGCGACCGAGCGCCATGTCGAAGGCGATCAGCTCTTCGGCCGGATCGGCAGCGAATACCGAAACCGCAGCGGGTGCCGGCGAACCGGAGACCGCATGCTGGCGGACCAGCGTCGACAGCGTGTTGCGCGGGCCGAGCTCGATGAACAGCGGCTGCGCGAACTGCGCCATCGCCGTGCGCACGGCCGGCGAGAAGCGCACCGCTTCGCGTAGGTGACGCGCCCAGTAGGCGGGATCGGTGGCTTCGGCGGCGCTCAGCACGCGGCCGGTCAGCGTCGAGACGATGGTGCGTTGCGGTGCGCGCAGCTCGACCGCGCGGACCAGCGCTTCGAACGGCGCAACGGCGGTGTCCATCATCGAGGAGTGGAAGGCGTGCGACGTCTGCAGCAGGCGGCTGGCGATGCCGTCGGCTTCGAGCTTTGCCTGCAAGGCGGCGATCTGCGCCGACGGGCCGGCGGCGACGCAGGTCGCGGGGCCGTTGTCGGCGGCGAGCGAAACGCCTTCCGCCAGATACGGCGCCAGCTTCTCCGCGCCGAGGCGCACCGACAGCATCTGTCCTGCCGGCAGCGCCTGCATCAGCGCGCCGCGTTGCGCGACCAGCCGAGCGGCATCGCCGAGCGACATCACGTTGGCGATCACGGCAGCCGCGAATTCACCGACGCTGTGGCCGATCATGGCCACCGGGCGCAAGCCGAAAGCCAGCGCGCGCTTGGCGAGCGCGTATTCGAGCGCGAAGGTCGCGGGCTGCGTGACGGCGGTCGGCGCCAGCGCATCGGGATCGTTCGAGAACATGCGCTCGCGCAGGTCGAAAGGCAGAGCGCACTTTTCGAGCGCGGCAGCGACTTCGTCGATGGCGGCGCGGACGATATCGTCGTGCACATACAGCGTGCGACCCATGCCTGCGTACTGCGCGCCCTGGCCGGGGAACAGCAGCACGGGTTCATGCACCCGCGCACCCAGCACGCCGGCGATGCGGCGCAGCGAATTCACGTCGCGCAGTGCGGCGATGGCTTCCGGCACGCCGTCGGCGACGATCGCCAGCCGCTGCGAGAACAGCTTTCGGCCGACGCGCAGCGTGTACGCCACGTCGCCGAGATTGATGGCCGGCGTCGCCTCGAGATGGTCGGCGAGCTGAGCGGCCATGCGCGCCAGCGCCGTCGGCGTGCGCGCGGACAAGGTCAGCAGCTGCGGACCGGCGACCGCCTCCGAAGGCACGGCGAGCGGCGCTTCTTCGAGGATCAGGTGCGCGTTGGTGCCGCCGACGCCAAAGGAACTCACGCCTGCGCGGCGCGGCGCTCCGGCCTGGCGCGGCCAAGCCGAGCGCTGGGCGTTGACGCGGAACGGCGTGCCGGCGAAATCGATGGCCGGGTTCTCGGCATCGAAATGCAGCGACGCCGGCAGCGTTTCCTCATGCAGCGCCAGCGCCGTCTTGATGACGCCCGCTGCGCCCGCCGCCATCAGCATGTGGCCGACGTTGCTCTTGACCGAGCCGATCGCGCAGAAGCCGCTGTCGGCAGTGTGGCGCGCGTAGCTGCGCGAAAGCGCCGCCACTTCGACCGGGTCGCCCATCGGCGTCGCCGTGCCGTGCGCTTCCACATACGAGATGCTGCGGGCGTCGACGCCGGCCGAAGCCAGCGCCATCGACACGACCGCCGCCTGCCCGTCCACGCTGGGCGCGGTGAAGCTGGCCTTGACGCCGCCATCGTTGTTCACGCCGACGCCGCGCAGCACGGCATAGATCGTGTCGCCGTCGGCCTGCGCGTCGGACAGGCGCTTGAGCAGCACCACGCCCGCGCCGTCGCTGAAGACGGTCCCTTGCGCCTGCGCATCGAAGCTGCGCGTGCGGCCGTCCGGCGACAGCATCGCGCCTTCCTGGTGCAGGTAGCCGCTGTTCGGCGGGCAGGTGATCGCGACGCCGCCGGCCAGCGCCATGTCGCACTGGCCCGAGCGCAACGCGCCGAAGGCCTGCGCCATCGCGACCAGCGAGGTCGAGCAGGCGGTGTTCATGCTGATCGCCGGGCCGGTCAGGTTGAGTTTGTTCGCGACGCGGGTGGCGACGTAGTCCTTTTCGTTGCCGAGCATCACGGTGAATTCGCCGACAGCATCGACCAGGTCCTGGCGCGGCGTCACGTGCTTCTGGAAATAGGTCGCGTTGTGCATGCCCGCGTAGACGCCGACCGGCGCCTTTTGGCGGTCCGGCGCATAGCCGGCGCGTTCCATGCACTCCCAGCAGATTTCGAGGAACACGCGCTGCTGCGGGTCCATCAGCGTCGCTTCGTTCGGGTTGATGCCGAAGAAAGTGGCATCGAACTGGTCGGCGTCGTCGATCACGCCGCGGGCGCGGACGTAGTCGGGGTCGGCGCGGAGTTCGGCGCTGACGCCGGCATCGAGCGTCGCGTCGTCGAAGAAGCGAATCGTGTCGCGGCCTTCGTACAGGTTGGCCCAGAAAGCTTCCACGTCGGCGGCGCCCGGAAAGCGTCCGGCCATGCCGATCAGCGCGATGGGTTCCTGCGCGGCCGCGTCGCCGGAGCGGGCGCGGCTGGTTACGACGGGCTCATGCACCACGCCGTCGAGTTCGCGGGCGATGGCCTGCGGCGTCGGGTCCTGGAAGAACAGGTTGGTCGACAGGCGGCGGGCGCTCGAAGCCTGCAGGTCGGCCAGCACCTTCAAAACGCGCAGCGAATCGCCGCCGAGATCGAAGAAGTTGTCGGCGCGGCCGGCGCGGTCGATGCCCAGCGCACGGGCGAAGGCGGCGCAGACGCTGCGTTCGGTGTCGGTACGACCTTCCTCGAACGGCTCGGCCATCTCCGGGCGCTCGGCCAGCGGCTCTGGCAGCGCGCGGCGGTCGACCTTGCCGTTCGGCGAGAGCGGCAGCACGTCGAGTACAACGAACACCGACGGCACCATATAAGAAGCCAGCGTCGCCTTCAGATGCTCGCGCAGCTGGTGCGACAGGTCGGCACCGGTGGCGGCGCCGGGCTGGGCCGTGAGGTAGGCGACCAGGCGCGCATCGCCACCGCCGTCATGGCGGGCCAGCACGGCGCCTTCGCGCACGGACGGATGCGCCAGCAGCGCGCTTTCGACTTCGCCCAGTTCGACGCGGAAACCGCGCACCTTCACCTGATGGTCGTTCCGGCCGAGGTATTCGATCTCGCCGTTGACTGTCCAGCGGCCGACGTCGCCGGTCTTGTACAGGCGGGCGGCGGGGTCGGCGCTGAAAGGATCTTCAACGAAGCGCTCGGCCGTCAGTTCCGGCCGATGCAGGTAGCCGCCGCGTGCCACGCCAGCGCCGCCGATGTGGATTTCGCCCGTCACGCCGAGCGGCGCGGTGCGGCCCAGGCGGTCGAGGATGTGGATGCGGTTGTTGGCGATCGGCTGGCCGATCGACGGCAGGGCGGCCCATTCGCGCGGATTCGCACCGAGCTGCAGCGCGGTCACGACGTGGCTTTCGGTCGGGCCGTACTGGTTGTGCAGGCGGCAGCCGGACATGCGCTCGAAGAACGCGCGCACGGCCGGGCTGGCATGCAATTGCTCACCGGCGGTCATCACGTCCTGCAGCGCGGGCAGCGTCTCGCCGGCCGCGACCACGTATTCGGCCAGGTTCTGCAGCGCGATGAAGGGCAGGAAAAGGCGCTCGACCTGTTGCGTACGCATCACTTCGGCCAGCGCCTGCGGATCGCGCCGCACGCTTTCGTCGATCAGCACCAGCGTGCCGCCGACCGACAGCGTGGCGAAGATTTCCTGGAACGCCACGTCGAAACCGAGCGCCGCGAACTGTAGCGTGCGCTGCGGTTTCGCCACGGCCGGATGCGTCGCCTGCCAGCGCAGCAGGTTGACCAGCGCGCCGTGATGCATCGCCACGCCCTTGGGCGTGCCGGTCGAGCCGGAGGTGTAGATGACGTAGGCGAGGTTGTCGGGCGTGAGCGGCTCGGGACGCGCGGCAGTGCCGGTCTTGACGTTGAAGAAAGCCGCATCGCCGTCGGCCGAGCCGTCGAGCAGCAGCGTCTCCACATCGGGCGTCGCGGGAGTGGCGGGCAGGGCGGCGCGCAGGCCGGATTGGGTCAGGATCACGCGCGGCAGGGCGCCGGCGAGGATGGTCGCCGTGCGCTCCGGCGGGTGGCTCGGATCGAGCGGCACGTAGGCACCGCCGGCCTTCAGCACCGCGAGCAGGCCGATCACCATGTCGATGCTGCGCTCCACATACAGCGCCACCGGCACGTCCGGCCCGACACCGCGAGCGCGCAAGGCACCGGCAAGCAGGTTGGCGCGGGCGTCGAGCTCGGCATAGCGCAGCGTTCGGGTGCCCAGCATCACGGCGACGGCTTCCGGCGTGCGCGCAGCCTGCGCTTCGACCAGTTGATGCACGCAGGTGGCCGCGCCGAGGTCTTCGGCGGTCGCGTTGAAACCTTCGATCAGGTGTTGCTCTTCCGTGCCGATCATCGGCACCGCATCGATGCGGCTACCGGCGTGGCGCGGCATCGCCGTCAGCACGGCGAGCACATACCCGGCCCAGCGCTCGGCGGTCGTCCGCGAAAAGAGCGATGCACGGTAGCGCAACGAAAGCGACGTGCCGCTGGCGCTCGTGTCGACGGCCAGCAGCAGATCCAGCGGCTCTGCTGCTGCTGCTGCTGCGGCTTCGGCGCGACCGATCGACAGGCCGGTGCGCAACGTCGTCGTGCCCAAATCAACGGCCGGTTGTTCTGTACGCGCAGTGCGCAGCGCCGCTTCGGTGCGGGCGAGCACGACGTCGAGGCGCGGCGCCTGACCCGGTTCGGCAGCTGCTTCCGGCCGGAGATCCGCACGCAGCGTCGTCCGACCGATGCCGTCCGGTGTGACGTCCGGCGAGCCGATGTCCAGGCGGATCAGGAAGTCGTCCACGCCGCCGAGACGGGCAAGCACCATCGTCCAGGCCGCGGCGAACATCGTTTCGCCGCTCCGACCGCGCCCTTTTGCCAGTTCACGCAGCGCAAAATCGAGGTTGTCGTCGAGCTTCAGCAAGACTGCGGCAAGGGGAGACTCCAAAGCCGTATCGGGAACGCTCTGGCGAGTGAAGTCCACTGGCAGCTCGATCAACCCCATCACACCGTCTGTAACGACAGGATTTGTAACAAGCGATGGCATCGACGTTGCGCCTTTTTGATTATTCATGTGGGCCTCCGGCATTGAGCTTCACCGACGCAACGAATGCTTTCGTAACTACGTACCGCGTCATTGCAGAGTTTCTTAGGTAGATATACTTAAAAAGCGTTCACATTGCGGGACCGATCTTCGGTCTCTTCTCTGCAGATTGCCCATCGGCCAAACGGCGTAGAACGTTACTTGGCTTTTGACGTCTGTCACTTCGGTCGCAATTCGTTGCGATTGAAGTCTTGACAATACTTCATCAATCGCGTTTTGAGTTCAGATTGTGCGCTTATTTCCGTAGGAAATGAATACTTAACACTCAGTGCAGCACAAGTGAATAGCCAGCATTGAGAGAAAGTTGACAGAGCGGACGTACATGCCCTGGGAAAGCACCTATCGATCGGGTTGCGACGATGCCAACTGCGTCAAATGCGCTGTATCGCCCCAGCCGACCAACGTGAAACCTTGTGGCGTCCAGAGCAGCCTGTTGATGGCCGCGTTGCCCAGATGCCATGTGCGCGGCGCCTGAAGCTCCTGGCCGGTGGCTGCGCGGTAAAGCACATCCATGACGCCGCCGTGCGCCACCAGCGCGATCTGGCCACCCGCATGGCGGGCCGCCAGTTCGGATGCGACACCGATGACGCGCGACCGGAACGCCAGCAACGATTCGCCACCGCCAGCCGGTGCAAATTCCGGATCGCGGGTGCGCCAGAGTCTGGCCTCGGCGGGCATCCCGTTTTCTATTTCAGCAAACGTCAGCCCTTCGAAGCATCCGAAGGCACGTTCACGCAGGCGAGGCTCGGGGATAGGTTGCGTTCGTTGGTGGCGCGCAACACCTTCTGCCGTCATCCATGCACGCGACAGATCGCTCGCATAAACCGCGTCGAATTCTTCGCCGCCGAGTGCCTGTCCAAGTTGGTCGGCCTGCCAGAGCCCGGTTGCATTCAAGCCGATGTCGAGCTGGCCCTGGATGCGGGTGTCAACGTTCCAGGCGGTTTCGCCGTGACGCAGGACGATCAGTCGCGTGAGTTCCATCGGGTGTGGGGGTTTCCCATACGGTTCATTTCGGAGGAATTTCGATGTCGACCCGACGTTCGCCCTGCGGCGGCGTCGGGAAACCCTGCAGCGCGGCACGGAACATCACGGCCAGTACCGGTGCATCGGTCGAATACGGCCCATCGTTGCGGGCGCGGGTTTCGTAGACCACTTTGTTAGAAGAAAGTTCACGCAGCACGATGCTGACTTCGCGTGAGTACCACGGTGTCGACGCACCGTACCAGCCGCCACCCCAGCCACCGAACCCGCCGCCGCCCCATCCACGCCCGTGGAAGCGGCCGACGCCGACGCCCAGCCCGACATACGAACGCGGGCCCCAGCCGCCGCCGTAACCCCATGGGCCGAGCCACGGATCGTCCCAGGGCGAGATCGTCAGCCCGACGCGCGCGCCGATCTGTGCGCTGTAGCGCGGTGCGGTGTCGCTGCGTTGCAGTCCGATGCCTTCCAGCGCCGGCGCAGCCAATGCTTCCAGCGCTTCGGCCTGCTGCACGGCGCCCGTACCCTGCTGCTGCGAAGGGAGGCGCTCGAAACGGTAGGTCGCGCCGGGTGTCGCCGCAGCGTCCGCCGGCAGGCTGGAGAAACTCCGCACGTCGCTGTCGACCACCCATCGGGTGGCGCAACCGGTCAACGCCACGGTTGCCGCGACGGCAAAGAGTGAAATGACGCGTCCGAACATGGGTGTGGTGTCTCCTACAACTGCACGATGCGCAGCGATGATGGCAGCGTTGAGCCAACCGGTAGTTCTGGCGCATCGAAGGCCTTGTCGCCCTCCGGGTCGGGCACGCCGGTGGTCTTCAGGCCCTTGAAATCGAACGCTTTTCCGTCCAGCAGGTGCGACGGAACGATGTGCTGCAGCGCGCCGAACATGTTCTCGATGCGGCCGGGATGCTTCTTCTCCCACTCGCGCAGCATCTCGCCGACCTGCTTGCGTTGCAGGTTTTCCTGGCTGCCGCAGAGCGTGCACGGAATGATCGGGAAATTGCGGTGCTGCGCCCAGCGCACGGTGTCCTTCTCGGCCACGTAGGCGAGCGGGCGGATCACGATGTGCCGGCCGTCGTCGCTCACCAGCTTCGGCGGCATCGACTTGAGCCGCGCGGCGAAGAACATGTTCAGGAAGAAGGTCTGCAGCATGTCGTCGCGGTGATGGCCGAGCGCGACCTTGGTGGCGCCGAGCTCGTCCGCCACGCGGTACAGGATGCCTCGCCGCAGCCGGCTGCACAGGCCGCAGGTCGTGTTGCCTTCGGGAATCACGCGCTTGACGATGCTGTAGGTGTCCTGCTCTTCTATATGGAAGGGCACGTTCAGCGCCTGGAGGTAGGCGGGCAGCACGTCTTCAGGGAAGCCCGGCTGCTTCTGGTCGAGGTTGACCGCGACGATGTCGAAATGGATCGGCGCCCGCGCACGCAGCTTGAGCAGGATGTCGAGCAGCGCGTAGCTGTCCTTTCCGCCCGAGACGCAGACCATCACCTTGTCGCCGTCCTCGATCATGTTGTAGTCGACGATCGCCTGCCCGACCTGCCGGCACAACCGCTTCTCCAGCTT
>JAQGMX010000456.1 GCA_028292145.1 Variovorax sp. | reverse complement strand
GCCGCCACCACGGGCTTCGAATTCGGCAAGTTCGCCTATCTCGACGTGCTTGACGCACAGCGCACCTTGCTGCTGGCGCGCTCGCAATACCTGCGCGCGCTGGCCGAGGTTCATCGCGCCGCCACCGATCTCGACCGCCTGCTCGGCGGTTCGTCGCAAACACCGTAAGAAAGACCATCACCATGGCCAACCGTTCCAGACAAACCATCGTCATCGCCTGTCTGCTCGTCTTCGGCGTTGTCGCCGGCGCATTGATTCTTCGCAGCGGACCGGCACAGAAGACCGCGGACGCGCATGCCGAGCACGGGGAGGAAACTCACGCAGAGGAGGGGCACAAGGAAGAGCCTCACAAAGAAGAGCCTGCTCAGGAGGGGAAGGTCGTGCTGACCGATGCGCAGATCGCCGCGTCCGGCATTGCGGTGGACACCAGCGGGCCGGCGACGGTTCGTACATCGCTCCAGTTTCCCGGCGAGATCCGCTTCGACGAAGACCGCACCGCGCATATTGTCCCGCGCGCGGCTGGCGTGGTCGAGAGCGTCAGCGCCAATCTCGGGCAGCAGGTCAAGCGCGGTCAGGTGCTGGCCGTGATTTCCAGCGCGACGGTGTCGGAGACGCGTGCCGAGTTGCAGGGCGCGCAACGTCGGCGCGAACTGGCCCGGACTACCTACGAGCGCGAGAAGACGCTGTGGGAGCAGAAAATTTCCCCTCAGCAAGATGTGTTGCAAGCCCAGCAGGCGCTGCGCGAAGCCGAGATTTCGGTGGCGAACGCGACGCAGAAACTGCTGACGCTCGGCGCTTCCACCGGCAGCGCCTCGCTTGGCCGTCTGGAGCTTCGCGCACCGTTCGACGGCATCGTCTTCGAAAAACACATCGCGCTCGGCGAGTCGGTGAAGGAAGACGCGAGCGTCTTCACGATCTCGGACCTGTCGAAGGTTTGGGCCGAGATGAACATTCCGGCGCGCGAGCTGTCGCAGGTGCGCGTGGGCGAGCGCGTGGTCGTGCGCGCCGGCGCATCGGACGCGACCGCAGACGGCACCATTTCGTACGTCGGCGCGCTGCTCGGCGAGCAAACCCGTACGGCGCGTGCCCGCGTCGTGCTGCCGAACCCGCAGGGCGCCTGGCGACCGGGACTGTTCGTCACCGTCGAAGTGGTGTCGAAGGAGGCCGGCACGCCGGTTCCTGTCACTGTCGCATCGTCTGCGCTGCAGACGTTCGAAGGAAAACCGGCCGTTTTCCTCAAGGTGGACGGCGGCTTCGTGCCGCAGCCGGTCACGGTGGGCCGCAACGATGGCCAGCGCGCGGAGATCCTGGGCGGCCTCAAGCCGGGCGCGAGCTATGCGGCGACGGGCAGCTTCATCGTCAAGTCGGAGCAAGGCAAGGGCTCTGCGACACACACGCACTAGGGCGGAACCACGCATGTTCGAACGCATCATCCGCTTCGCCATCGAGCAACGATGGCTGGTCATGCTGGCCGTTTTCGCGATGGCGGGGCTCGGCATCTACAGCTACCAGAAGCTGCCGATCGACGCTGTACCCGACATCACGAATGTCCAGGTGCAGATCAACACCGGCGCGCCCGGTTATTCGCCGCTCGAGACCGAGCAGCGCGTCACCTTCCCGATCGAGACCGTGATGTCGGGCCTGCCCGGCCTCCTGCAGACGCGCTCGCTTTCGCGCTACGGCCTCTCGCAGGTGACGGTGGTCTTCAAGGACGGCACCGACGTGTATTTCGCGCGGCAACTCGTCAACGAGCGGTTGCAGTCGGCCCGGGGCGGACTGCCGGCCGGCATCGAGCCGATGGTCGGCCCGATCTCGACCGGACTCGGCGAGATCTACCTCTGGACCGTCGAGGCGAAGGACGGCGCGAAGAAGCCCGACGGCACGGCCTACACGTCGACCGATCTGCGCGAGATACAGGACTGGATCATCAAACCGCAGCTTCGCAACGTGAGCGGCGTGACCGAGATCAACTCCATTGGCGGCTACGAGAAGCAGTTCCAGGTCGCGCCCGACCCGGAAAAACTGTCCGCCTTTGGCCTCTCGATGGCCGACGTGGTCAAGGCGCTCGAACTCAACAACGGCAATGTCGGCGCCGGCTACATCGAGCGGCGCGGCGAGCAGTACCTGATCCGCGCGCCGGGCCAGCTGCGCGGTCTCGAAGACCTGCGCAACGTCGTGCTCTCGAACAGCGGCGGCACGCCGGTGCGCGTGCGCGACGTCGCGACGGTCGATATCGGCAAGGAGTTGCGTACCGGCGCCGCGACCGACAACGGCCGCGAAGTGGTGCTCGGCACCGTGTTCATGCTGATCGGCGAGAACAGCCGCATCGTCTCGCAGGCCGTCGCGAAGAAGATGGAAGAGATCAACCGCACGCTGCCCGAGGGCGTCGAGGCAATCACCGTCTACGACCGGACGGTACTGGTCGACAAGGCCATCGCCACGGTCAAGAAAAACCTGTTCGAAGGTGCGGTGCTGGTGATCGCGGTGCTGTTCCTGTTCCTTGGCAACCTGCGTGCCGCGCTGATCACTGCGCTGGTGATTCCGCTGTCGATGCTGTTCACTTTTACCGGCATGGTCAACCAGCGGGTGAGCGCCAACCTGATGAGCCTCGGCGCACTCGATTTCGGGATCATCGTGGACGGCGCAGTCGTGATCGTCGAGAACTGTGTACGGCGGCTGGCCCATGCGCAAGCGCATCACGGTCGTTCGCTCACGCGCAAGGAGCGCTTCCATGAAGTGTTTGCCGCATCGCAGGAGGCGCGCCGTCCGCTGCTGTTCGGACAGCTGATCATCATGATCGTCTACCTGCCGATCTTCGCGCTCACCGGCGTCGAGGGAAAGATGTTCCATCCGATGGCGCTCACGGTCGTGATCGCCTTGCTGGGCGCGATGCTCCTGTCGATCACCTTCATTCCCGCGGCGGTCGCGCTGTTCATCGGCAGCAAGGTGTCGGAGAAGGAGAACCGGCTGATGGTCTGGGCCAAACGGGCGTACGCGCCCCTGCTGGAGCGGGCGTTGGCCGCCAGGGCCGTGGTCGTCACCATTGCCGGCATCGCGGTCGTGCTGTCGGGTCTGCTCGCCACCAAGCTCGG
>JAQGMX010000156.1 GCA_028292145.1 Variovorax sp. | reverse complement strand
CCAGCGATCCGCGCTTCGTGTTTGCGCGCCACGTCTGGCGCACCGACAACGCACTGGCCGCGCTGAGCCTGATCACCGCTGGGCTGGGCTGGGGCTGGTTGCCGCGCAACTTCGCCAAACCGCATGTGGCGGCAGGCACGTTGCTGGAGATTCCATTCGAGAACCTCAGCAACGGGCTGGATCTGTGGGTCGACGTGGTGTGGTCGCGGGAGCGGCCGCTGGGGCTGGGCGCACAACGCTTCGTTGCGCTCATGGCGCGCGACAAGAGCGCACCGAGCTCGACCTCGACCTCGACGGCTCAGCCGGCGAGAGCGGCGTCCGGCTCTTTGTAAAACACACCGCGGCCGATCTTCCGGCCCGGCAGCGTCGCGACTTCTTGCCCGATGGCCGCAATGTGGTCCGGCGTCGTACCGCAGCAGCCGCCGACGATGTTGACCAGGCCATCCGCCGCGAACTCGTGCAGCAATCGCGAGGTGACGTCGGGCGTCTCGTCGAAACCGGTGTCGCTCATCGGATTGGGCAGGCCGGCGTTCGGGTAGCAGCTGATGAAGGTGTCGCCGGCCACGCGCGACAGCTCCTGGATGTACGGCCGCATCAGCGCCGCGCCCAACGCGCAGTTGAGCCCCACGGCCAGCGGCTGCGAATGCCGCACGCTGTGCCAGAAGGCGGTCACGGTCTGGCCGCTGAGGATGCGGCCCGATGCGTCGGTCACGGTGCCGCTGATGATCAGCGGCAGGCGCTCGCCGCTGTTCTCGAAATACTCGTCAACCGCGAACAGCGCCGCCTTGGCGTTGAGCGTGTCGAAGATCGTCTCGACCAGGATCACGTCGCTGCCGCCCTCGACCAGCGCCTCGACCTGCTCGTAATAAGCGGCGCGCAGCGTCTCGAAGTCGACATTGCGGGCGCCGGGATCGTTCACGTCGGGGCTGATGCTGGCGGTCTTGGGCGTGGGCCCAAGCGCGCCGGCGACGAAGCGCGGCTTTTCCGGCGTACTGAACTTGTCGCAGGCGGCGCGGGCCAGCTTGGCGGAAGCGAGATTCATCTCGCGCGCCAGGTGCGCCATCTTGTAGTCCTCCTGCGCCACGGTCGTCGCGCCGAAGGTGTTGGTCTCGATCAAATCGGCGCCAGAGGCCAGATACGCCTCGTGGATGTCGCGGATCACGTCCGGTCGGGTCAACGAGAGCAACTCGTTGTTGCCCTTCACGTCGCGCTCGAAATCCTTGAAGCGGTCGCCGGTTCCGTCAGGGCCGCTGTAGCCCTCGCCGCGGTACTGCGCCTCGTTGAGCTTGAAGCGCTGGATCATGGTGCCCATCGCGCCGTCGAGGATGGCGATGCGTTGGGCCAGGATGGCGGGAAGTTGCTGGGCGCGGGTGTAGACGACGGGCTTCATAGCCAGGATTGTAGAAACCGGACCGTCGCCGTGCAGCCGAAAGCCCGAATCCGGGTCCGTCAGACCTTGCGCGGCTGCGCTTCGACGAAGTCCAGCACCGTCTCCAGCATCCGGCGCACATGCGGCCGCACGCTAGCTGCGACGTTCGGCAGATAGTCGAACGGCAGCGATTCCTCCATGTAGCTGCTCTGCGTCATTTCCAGCTGCACGGCGTGGATGCCCTGCGACGGCTGTCCGTAGAAGCGCGTGATGTAGCCGCCGGTGAAGCGCCCGTTGAGCACCGCCGTGAAGCCCGGTGCGGCCTGCGCAACGTCCAGCAGACGAGCAGACAGCATTGGATCGCAGCTCTTGCCCTGCGCGGTGCCGAGATTGAAGTCCGGCAGTTTGCCTTCGAAGAAACGCGGAAGTACCGAGCGGATCGAATGCGCATCCCACAGCGCCACGACGCCGTGCCGCGCCTTGATGCGCGCCAGCTCAGCGGCAAGCTTGGCGTGATAGGGCTGCCAGACGGCTTCTCGGCGCGCATCGGTCTCCAGCGCGTCGGGCAGGTTGCCGTCGGCATAGATCGGCGTGTCGTCGAAAGTGTCGGTGGGGCAAAGTCCGGTGACGCTCTGGCCCGGGTACAGGCTGGCGCCGTCCGGCGGGCGATTCAGATCGATCACATAGCGCGAATGCGTCGCGGCCAGCACCGAGGCGCCGAGCGCGGCGGCGAAGTCGTAGAGGCGTTCGAGGTGCCAGTCGGTGTCGGGCACCTGCTGCGCCTCGGGCGTCAGGCGTACGGCCAGCGCGGACGGCACATGGGTGCCGACGTGCGGCATGGAGATCAGCAACGGGCGCGTGCCCTGCCGGAAGCGAAAAGCGGGTTCTGAGGTCTTGAAGGTCATTGCGTGTCCTGAAGCAGTTGGCGCCGTGCGGCGACGAAGCCGGCCGATGCGATGTCATGAAGTGGATGGCGGCCTGCCTGTACGCGCGGCCGACCGGCGACCCATACGGCATCGATGGCGCTGGTACGGTGGCTGGCGAAGACGTGCGAAGACAGCATGTCGGACGCACTCAGCCCGGCAAGCGACGAATGCGCCGCGTCGAGCACGGTGAAGTCGGCCTGCTGCCCGACCGCCAGCCCACCGACCGCGCGGCCCGATGCCTGGGCTCCGCCGCGAACTGCAGCCAGCGTCATCGCGCTGGCGACGTTCGGCTGCACTGCATCGGCGATCACGTTGCGCTGCCGCGTGGCGAGGCGCTGGCTGTATTCGAGCATCAGCAATTCTTCGGCGGCATTGACGCAGATGTGGCTGTCGGAACCGATGCCCCAGGCGCCGCCGGCCGCGCGCCAGGCCGGCAGGTCGAAGATGCCGTCGCCGAGGTTGGCCTCGGTGGTCGGACACAGGCCGGCCACGGCGCCGCTTGCGGCGGCGCGGCGGTATTCGTCGGCGTCCATGTGCGTGGCATGCACCAGGCACCAGCGCGCATCGACCGGCGCATGGTCGAGCAGCCAGGCAACCGGCCGTTGTCCGCTCCAGGCGTTGCAGTCGTCGACCTCCTTGGTCTGCTCCGCGATGTGGATGTGCACAGGCGCCGTCGGGTCGATGGCATCGAGTCCGGCCAACGCGTCGCGCAAAGCTTCCGGCGGCACGGCGCGCAGCGAATGCGGCGCGAGCCCGATCCGCGCGCCCTGCGCATCGCACAGCGGCTTCAGGCCTTCGAGCAGCCGCAACATCGAATCGGTCGAGCGGATGAAACGCCGCTGCCCGTCGCCCGGCGGCGTCGCGCCGAAACCGCTCGTCTGGTAGAGCACCGGCAGCAGCGTCAAGCCGATGCCCGCGCGCCGGGCGGCGCGCAGCAGGGCATGCGCGAGTTCCGCGTCGTCGGCGTAAGGACGGCCGTCGCCCTGATGGTGGACGTAGTGGAATTCGCAGACGGTGGTGTAGCCCGCTTCCAGCATCTCGACGTACAGCCCGAGTGCGATGGCTTCGAGCTGCGCCGGATCGAGCCGCAGCGCGAACCGGTACATCAGCGTGCGCCAGCTCCAGAAGCTGTCGCTCGCCTGGCCGCGGAACTCGGTGAGTCCGGCAATGGCGCGCTGGAAGGCGTGCGAATGCAGATTGGGGATCGCCGGGATGACGGGGCCATCGGTCGCCGGGAACGCTGCGGTGCTGTTCGGTTCGACGCGGGTCAGCTGGCCGTCGTCATTCCATTCAAGGAGGACGTCGGTGGCCCAGCCGGTGGGGAGCAGAGCGTGAGCGGCAAGAAGCGCATTAGTCATGCAAAGCCACCCTTCCCTGCCGGACCACGCACCGCACCGGCCGCTGACCCACCCAGTAAGCCAGCTCCGCAGCCTCACGCAGATCCCACAGAACGAAGTTCGCAGGCATTCCGACCGCGATCGCGCCGTGCGTTGCCTGCAGCCCCAACGCGCGCGCCGCATGCTCGGTCACGCCCGCGATCGCTTCCGGCACCGTCAGGCGAAACAGCGTGCATGCCATGTTCACCATCAGCAGCAGGCTCAGCGCGGGCGACGTGCCGGGGTTGTGATCGGTTGACACCGCCATCGGCACGCCGGCCTCCCGCAGCGCGGCGATGGGTGGCACCTGCGTGTCGCGCAAGGTATAGAACGCGCCCGGCAGCAGCACGGCGACGGTGCCTGCCGCGCGCATCGCCTCGATGCCGGCGGTGGACAGATGCTCGATGTGATCGCAGGACAACGCGCCGTAACGTGCGGCCAGCGCGGCACCTCCCATGTCCGACAGCTGCTCGGCATGCAGCTTCACCGGCAGATTCAGCCGCTGCGCAGCCTTGAACACCTGTTCGGTTTCTGCGAGCGAAAACGCGATGCGCTCGCAGAACACGTCGACCGCATCGACCAGCCCTTCTGCAGCCAGCGCCGGCAGCATCTCTTCGCAGACGAGGTCGATGTAGGCAGCGCTTCGCCCCGCATACTCCGCCGGCAACGCATGCGCACCGAGAAACGTGGTGCGCACCGTCACGCCGAAAGCTTCACCCAGGCGGCGCGCAACGAGCAGTTGCTTGCGCTCATGTTCCAGCGTCAGGCCGTAGCCCGACTTGATCTCGATCGCGCACACGCCTTCGGCCAGCAGACATTCGAGCCGCTTCGCAGCGCTGGCGAACAGCTCGTCTTCGCTCGCCTCCCGCGTGGCGCGCACGCTGGAGACGATACCGCCGCCCGCCCTGGCCACCTCCTCGTAGCTCGCGCCGGCAAGCCGCATCGCGAACTCGTTGGCGCGCTGGCCACCGTAGACCAGGTGCGTGTGGCAGTCGACCAACCCCGGCGTGACCAGCGCATCGCCGCCGTCGTGCACGGGCAGCGCCGCGAATTCGGCCGGCAGATCAGCGCGCGGTCCGACCCAGCCGATCTTTCCGTCTGCGACCACGATGGCCGCCTGCTCGCTCGCTTTCGTTGCGAGACGAAGGTGGGTCCACACGCCGTCGGCCGATGCAAGGGAAGCATGGGACGCAGGGGAAACAAGCGGCTCGAAAGGCGTCATGACCTAGAACTCTTCCCGCACCGACCGCCATTGCACGACGGCCAGTCGGGCACCACGGCTCGCCGGCTTCACCTGCCAGGTCTCTTCCTGCTCCGTCCACCAGACGCCCTGGCCCTGCCGCAACACACCGCCGCCGACGCGCCACTGGCCCTCGATGCACATCAGCACGCCGTGTTCGCTGGCATCGAGCGTCATCGTGTCTTCGAGCACGCGCAGCTCGGCACGGCCTTGTCCACGCCG
>JAQGMX010000428.1 GCA_028292145.1 Variovorax sp. | reverse complement strand
ATCGACGTGATTCCAGGACGCGAAGAAGCGCGGCTGATCTACCAGGGCGTGGCGCACATGCTGCCGCACAACGATGCGTCCGACCGCGAACGCCGTCTGGTGGTCGACATCGGCGGCCGTTCGACCGAGATGATCATCGGACGCGCCTACGAGGCGCAGGTGATGGAGTCGTACCGGGTCGGCAGCGTCGCGTGGTCGATGAAGCACTTTCCGCAAGGCCTGTTCACGCCGACCGCATTTCGCGAGGCGGAAATCGCGGCCAAAGCGGTGCTAGACGACGCACTCAGCAGCTATGGAGCCGACCAGTGGGATGTGGCGTACGGTGCTTCCGGCACCATCGGCGCCGTCAGCGATGTGCTGGTGGCCGCCGGCGCCGCGCCGGGCGCCGTGACGCGTGAGGGCCTCGACTGGCTCCTCGACCGCCTGCTCAAGGCCGGCAGCATCGACAAACTGCGCATCGATGGCATGCGCGAAGACCGCAAGGCCGTGATCGGCGGCGGTATCAGCGTGTTGCGTGCGGTGTTCGACCTGCTCGACATCCGGGAAATGAAGGTGGCCCAGGGCGCATTGCGCCACGGTGTGCTCTACGAATTACTCGACCGCGACCAAGGCGTCGCCGACCTGCGCGCGGCGACCGTGGCTGCGCTGGCAAAGCGCTTTGCAGCGGACGCGGCACAGGCGAAACGCGTCGGCGAAACGGCGGCGGCGCTTTACATGCAGATCGATCCGACCGCGCGCGACGCCGACGCAGCGAGTCGCCCGGGGCGCGCGATGCGCAAGCTCGGCTGGGCGGCGCAACTGCATGAGATCGGCGTGCTGATATCGCATAGCGACTATCACAAGCACGGCGCCTACATCATGGACAACGCCGACGCGCCTGGATTTGCCTCCAACGAACTCCATCAGCTGAGCCAGCTCGTGCTGGGACACCGCGGAAAACTGAAGAAGCTGGAAACGGCGCTGGACGACGAGACGTTCGTCGCTCAGCTGCTGGCTTTGCGGCTGGCCGTGATTCTTTGCCATGCCCGGCGCGATCCGGACGTCAGGGCGCTGCGCATTGCCAAATCCGAGGCACGCGCCTTCACGCTCGATTGCCGCTCTGAATGGGTGGACGCGTTTCCGCAGTCCGCGCATCTGTTGCGCGAAGAAGCGCTGGCCTGGCAGAAGACCGGCTGGCGCGTCTCGCTCAGTGGCTGCTGATGTCGGTCTGCAGCCGCGCAACGGCCCTGGAACGTAGCACGGTCGGGCAGCAGCTGAGGCACAGGAATGCCAGGGTCCGTGGCTTGAAATCGACGCCAAGCGAACGCCTCAGATAGCTGCGTGCGGCGCGTGCATGGTCGAACAGCAGGTTGTCCTTGCCGACCGCGTAGAGCGCTGCCGCCAGACGCTGCCGCAGCACGGCGGCGCGGTGCGGGAAGGTCCCCGTATCGAGCAGTGTGCGGTAAATGTAGACCAGATGCTCCTGCTTGTCCGGCGCGCGCCGACCGGTTTCCATGGCAGCATGAACGCGGTAGCGCGTCAGCCGTTGCGGCACGTACCAGGCCTTGCCGCCCGACGCTGCGAGCAGGAACGATATCCAGTAGTCGTAAGCGCCGCTGACCTCGCTGACCACCCGCGTCCAGTCGATGGCATCCACACGAAAAACCGCAGCCATCGCCAGCGGAACGCCGTTGTGGATCAGGACGAGATCGGTGAGATCAGGCACCTCGCCCGAGCGCAAGGCCGCACGACCGAAATTTCGCGAATTGGCGTCCGTCTCGGGAAACTGGATTTCGCCGCCGCCGTCCACGAGCCAGTGGTCGCTGAAAGCCAGCACGCGGCGGCTGTCGTCTTCGAGCGGCGCCACCAGTCTTTCGAGAAAACTTGGCTCCCAGCTGTCGTCGTCGTTGAGCACGGCGATGTAAGTGCCTCGGGCTTCCGCGACGGCTGCGCGCAGGTTGAGCGCAACGCCGAGCGTTTTCGCGTTGGCGCGGTAACGAATCTTGTCGGAGCCGAACGAATCGGCGATCGCATGGACCGCAGCACTGCGCGAGTCGTCGGTGACGATGATTTCGAAATCTTGAAAAGTCTGGTGCAGCGCAGACGTCAATGCCTCGTGCAGGAATTCGGTTCGATTGAAAACTGTAACGATTACGGTGATTTTGGGCGTATTCATCGAAAATCCTGCGGCATTGCCGCCAGATGGCCGAATCGCCCGCGATTAGAGCAATTCTGGTGCCTGAACTGTAACAACAATTGTCTGAACGTCACCATCGCGCTCGCGGGTGCGAATCCACCAAACTGCGCCTTTTCGCACAGCGCAGCTGTCCTGTTGCAGACCCAGTAATCGCGAAATAGCCTGTCCAAGCGCGGGTTGGTGCCCGACCACCAGTACGACCGACTTGCCGTTCGGCCAGCCAGCCGCCTCCAGCAATGCGTCGGGCGTGGTGTCCGGGGCAAGTTCAGGACGCACCCTGTACTTGCGGCCGAGCGCGATCGCAGTCTGTTCGCAGCGCTTGGCCGGGCTCGTCACAACGCGCGTGCCTTCGGGCAGCTGCCGGTCGAGCCAACCGGCCATGCGCTTCGCCTGCTTCTCGCCGCGCGAGGTCAGCGGCCGTGCCATGTCGTCGCAACCTTCGGTCCAGTCGTCGGCTTCGGCGTGCCGCCAGAAGATCAGGTCCATCACTCGGTTCCTCCGTTGATTTCGGTGGCGCGGTGGCGACCGCGCGAGGCGTAGCGGTCCATCAGCGCGCGCTGGGCGCCGTGGGCCTCGATGCTCCGGGACGCGCCCTCCTCGCCCGCATGGGTGTCGGCGTTGACGCGGCGGTAGATGCCGTCGGCGCCCAGGTCCCACGCGTCGCGGCCGTCATGCAGATAGGCGACGAGGCATTCGTCGATCAGGCGCTGGCGCAGGCCCGGGTCGGTCACCGGCCAGGCGAGTTCGACGCGGCGCATCATGTTGCGATTCATCCAGTCGGCGCTCGACAGGTACAGCGACTCGTCCTGCCCGTTGCGGAAATAGAAGACGCGCGAATGCTCCAGAAAGCGCCCGATCACCGAGCGCACGCGGATGTTGTCCGTCAGCCCCGGCACCTGGGCCGGCAGCGTGCAGGCGCCGCGCACGATCAGGTCGATCTTCACGCCCTTCTTGCCAGCCCTGATCAGCGCCGCGACCAGCAGATCGTCGGTCAGCGCGTTCATCTTGGCGACGATACGGGTCGGCTCGCCGTTTTCGGCGGCAGCGCCGAGCGCGTCGATCTGCGTCACGAGATTGCGATGCAGATCGAACGGCGCCAGCCACATGCGGTTGAGCTTCGGCAGCCGGCTCTGGCTTGCCAGGTGCACGAAGACGGCTTCCATGTCGGCCGTGAGCAGCGGATCGGCCGTGAGATGGCTGATGTCGGTGTAGAGCGCCGCGGTGCGCGGGTTGTAGTTGCCGGTCGAGAGATGGCCGTAGCGGCGCATCTGCTTGCCTTCGCGGCGCGTGACCAGCAGCATCTTGGCGTGCGTCTTGAGTCCGACCACGCCGTAGACCACCTGCGCGCCGATCGATTCCAGCATCTCGGCCCAGTTGATGTTCGCCTCTTCGTCGAAACGCGCCTTGAGCTCGACCACCACCGTCACTTCCTTGCCGCGCCGCACCGCTTCGCGCAGCAGGTCCATCAGCGCCGAATCGGTTCCGGTGCGGTAGATGGTCTGCTTGATCGCCAGCACCTGCGGGTCCAGCACGGCTTCGCGCAGGAACGCGAGCACGCCATCGAAGCTCTCGAAGGGCTGGTGGATGAGCACATCGCTGCGCTGCAGGCGGTCGAAGAAGGATTGCCCCGGCGACAGCGTGATCGGGTAGGACGCCTTGTACGGCTCGAAGCGAAGGTCCTTGAAGCGCGGATCGTCGATCAGGTCGATCAGCTGCGTCAGACGCGCCAGATTCACTGGACCGTGCACGCGATACAGCGCCTCGTGCGGCAGGTTGAACTGTTCCAGCAGGAAGCTCGCGAGCGACTCCGCGCAGCTCGCCGAAACCTCCAACCGCACCGCCTGCCCGAAATGCCGGTGCTGAAGCCCCTGGCGCAAAGCCGTGCGCAGATTCTTGACGTCTTCCTCGTCGACCGCGAGATCGGAATGCCGCGTCACGCGGAACTGCGAAAAATCGCCGACTTCGCGGCCCGAGAACATGCTCTGCAGATGCGCGCGCACGATGCTCGACAGCGCGACGAACAGGATCTTGCCGCCCGACACCTTCGCCGGCATGCGGATCAACCGCGGCAAC
This sequence comes from Variovorax sp., assembly GCA_028292145.1. Lineage (GTDB taxonomy): Bacteria > Pseudomonadota > Gammaproteobacteria > Burkholderiales > Burkholderiaceae_C > Variovorax. The sequence goes on along the minus strand of JAQGMX010000428.1, from coordinate 434 downwards.
ACGCGCGGAACCTTCAGGATCGCGATCGGATTCTCGCGCCCGAAAGCGTCTTTTCCGCCGAGGCGGACGATGAAGTTCAACGACTTGTTGGCTACCTGCGGGAACGGATGCGAGGGATCGAGCCCGACCGGAATCAGCAGCGGCCGGACCTCGCGTTCGAAATACTCCTGCACCCACTTTCGCTGGGCCGGATTGCGCTCGCCGTGCGAAATGATGTGGATGCCGTGGACTGCAAAAGCGGGCATCAACGCGTCGTTGTAGAGCGCGTACTGCGCATCGACGAGCGCATGCGCGCTATCGGCCAGCCGCTGGAACGACGCGACCGTCTCGTTGCCGCTGGCCTCGCCCGCATCGGCGGCGATCAGATGCGGCGCCGCGCGCACCTCGAAGAATTCATCGAGGTTGGACGACACGATGCACAGGTAGCGCAGTCG